>MFUO01000001.1 GCA_001786995.1 Candidatus Nomurabacteria bacterium RIFCSPLOWO2_01_FULL_33_17
GCAAAAGTCAGTGGACTTTCTGATATCAAAGCATCCGAAATGGTAAATTTTGCCGGTGGGGAAGTCGGTGTGGCATTGAACCTCGACGAGGATTCTGTGGGTATCATCATTTTGTCTGATTTCTCGAAAATCAAAGAAGGCGATGAAGTGCGCGCAACGGGTAAAATTCTCGAAGTTCCAGTCTCTGATTCTCAAATTGGGCGAGTATTAAATGCGCTTGGTATGCCTATTGATGGCAAGGGCGCTATCAAGACCGATAAATCAAATCCGATTGAAAAGGTTGCGCCGGGGGTTATCACTCGCAAAAGTGTGGACCAACCAGTGCAAACTGGTATCAAAGCTATCGACGCTATTATTCCGATAGGTCGTGGGCAACGCGAGCTTATCATTGGTGACCGCCAAACTGGTAAAACTGCAATCGCTATTGATGCAATTCTAAACCAAAAGGGTCAAAATATGATTTGTGTTTATGTATCCATCGGGCAAAAAGATTCCAAGCTTCGCAAAATTCAAGCACGACTGGAGGAAGGTGGCGCTATGGATTACACAATCATCGTTTCTGCTGGAGCATCCGAGCCATCACCGCTTGCATATATTGCGCCTTATACTGGAGTTTCCATCGCAGAATATTTTATGGATCAAGGCAAAGATGTCTTGATAATTTATGATGATTTATCAAAGCATGCTGTAGCATACCGCGAAATTTCACTTCTTCTTCGCCGACCACCAGGCCGTGAAGCGTACCCAGGAGATGTGTTCTACTTGCACTCTCGATTGCTCGAGCGTGCATGTCGCCGAAATGCTGACTACGGTGGTGGGTCAATTACAGCATTGCCAATTATCGAAACTCAAGCTGGAGATATTTCTGCCTACATTCCAACCAATGTGATTTCAATTACTGATGGGCAAATATTTTTGGAAACGGATTTGTTTTACAAAGGTATCCGCCCTGCGGTCAATGTGGGATTCTCCGTTTCTCGTGTGGGAAGTTCTGCGCAAATTAAAGCGATGAAAAAAGTGGCTGGAACTTTGAAACTTGACCTTGCGCAATTCCGCGAGCTTGAAGCTTTTGCGCAATTCGGATCGGATCTCGACGATGCGACAAAGCGCCAGCTCGAGCGTGGCAAAAGAGCAGTGGAAGTCCTAAAGCAACCCCAATACTCTCCAGTAGTCGTTGAACACCAAGTGGCTGTTTTGTACGCATTAGTGAAAGGATATATGGATGATATCGCAATCGACAAAATCAAAGAATTTGAAACTGCTCTTGTCGAATACACCGAGCGTGCAGTACCTGCATTCTTCACCGAAGTCCGCGAAAAAGGTATGTATTCCGACGACTCCGAATCTGCCTTCAAAAAAGCATTAGAAGATTTTAAAAGTGGGTTTGTGAAATAATTTTATGAAAGATGAACTTATTAAAATTTTAGATAATTTTTTTACCCCATTGGGTTTTAAAAAGCAAAATTCTTTGTGGAGTTTTGATAATGGCATTCTTATAAAAAAAGTTAATTTACAAAAATCAGATTTTGGAGAAATATTCTATTTAAATTACGGATATGATATAAAAAATTTAAATTCTGATCTAGATTCAACAATGGATATCTACAATAGAGCCGGTACGATTAATCATGTGGATGATCTGCAATCTTTAATCAATGAAGTCTCAAATAATTTTAATTCTACAAATTCAGAAGAAGATATTTTGTCTTCGTTTGAAAAGAGACCAACAATGAACGATATTCCTTTAAATATAAAAAAGTATTTTAAATTAACATAATATATGGCATCGACAAAAGAAATTAAATCACGAATAAAGAGTGTGAAGAATAAGCAACTGGAAAATACTTACAAATAATGTTAAAATAGCAATATGACTGAAAAAGATGTAAAAAACTCAATAGAATACTGGAAAAAGACAGCTGAACATGATTATAAGGCTATGCTTGCTTTGTATAAAAGTAAGGAATATTCAAATTCTCTTTTCTTTGGGCATATTATTTTAGAAAAAGTATTAAAAGGTCTTTATGTAAAAGAAAACAAACAACATGCACCTTTTACTCATGATTTATCATTTTTAAATAAAGGCATAGAAAGTGGTTTGTCAAAAGTTGAAGATAAATTTTTAGATGAAGTCAATAATTTTAATATACGAGCTCGATATCCTGATGTTAAGTTTAAATTTTACAAAGAATGCACAAAAGATTTCACAGAAGGTAAATTAAAAGAAATAGAATTAATTTATAAAAAATTATGGGAAAAATTAGAACAATAAAAATTATAAAAAAATACGCAGAAAAATTAAAGAAAGAAAAATTTCCATTTTCTTCTGTGTATTTTTTTGGTTCACGAGTAAAAGGGACAAACCATAAAGATAGTGATATAGATGTGGCTGTAATTTCTTCAAAATTTAAAAATCATTTTGGAAAAAATTCTCTAAAACTTTGGGAGCTCAGAAGGGATATTGATTACCGGATAGAGCCTCATGGATTTACTGAAAAAGATTTTGCCAATAATGCCGACCCTTTTGCATATGAAATCAGGAAGACTGGAATTAAAGTAGCATAATCAAAATGGCATCGACAAAAGAAATTAAATCACGAATAAAGAGTGTAAAAATAAAAACTAGAACTAAAATAATTTTGTAGTATACTTTCTATATGGACAAAATATATAAACCCGAAGTATTAGAAAAAAAGCATCTTTCTCTAAGTGATAAGGAAAAAGGGTCTATAAATAACATCACTTTAGGTATAGAAGAAGTTGAGGATTATATAAAATCTTTTGCTGTTGAAAGTGGTGATATTGTAAAGACATTGCAAAACGGACATCCGCTCAATCGTCTTATTAAAAATGAAAAAGATGAAACTTTGGGATATATAGCTTGTGAGGATTTTGTGCCAAAAGAAGCATATATAAAATATTTTGGCACCAATGCTTCATCTGGGCGTAATTTACTTTCTGAAATTCCCACTTTTGTCGAATATGCCAAAGAGCATGGGTATACAAAACTTAATTTTCACGGATGGAACAATCGCTTAAATAACATACTTACTAGATACGGTTTTGAGAGAGTTCGCACGGATAATATGGCGAGTTTCTTGGTAGATTTTTATGAAAAATCTTTGGTTGAGGAAAAATCAAACGAAGAAGTAAGTCAAGCTCGCATAAATGCTTTTGAGGAAAAATATTTAAATAAACTTAAAACGGATTATTCAAAAACTCTGGCGATGTTTAAAGATGATATAAAGGTTGAAAAAGAAAAATTAATTAATTTAAATTATGATACTTTATTAAGCAAATTAACGAAAGAAGAAAATTTTATTTTTAAAGAGAGACAACAAGTAATTCTAAAATTAAAACTTGCAAGATATTTTCAGAATAAAGAAAAATCCAATGAGCACAATGAAGAATTAGATGTAAATGTACTTTTTGATGCATTGATAGAAAGTCCCAGATTTATAGATACAGATAAAGGAAGTATTCAAAGATTGTTTGAAGTTCATATTCAAAAAACAATGCAAAATCTTGCAGAGTTGCGTAAAAAACGGGCTGAGTTGGTTGGGGAAAATGATCTTAATCCCTATGAAGCATTGTTTGAAACACAGTCAGGTAAATATTATATGGCACGACTTTTGAATATGCCACATTTAGAAGACGAATCTTTAAATATGGGAACTTCTTGTGTCGGGACAAGTGATCACTACTATAAAGAAATTTTAAAAGGTAATATAGAAATATTATCTTTCCGTACAACACCAAAAATCAATAAAAATACAAATAAATTAGAAAATGATAGTCCGATTATGACACTGGAATATAATCTTAAAACAAAAACAATTGAGCAGATGAAAAAGTATAATGATGAATATCTAACGAGCAATGACCCATATTTTAAAGATGTGATTGACGCACTTAAAAATTTAAGAAATACAAAAACTGACACTGGAGAATTACGAGATTTCAAAAAAATAAATGAAAGCGAACTGCAAAATTTTACTGTTAAAGAAAATTATGTACTTACTGAAAATGGCGAAGTATACTTCAAAGATTTTGATCCTGAAAGTAATGTGTTTGTGTTAAAAATCGGCGAGATGAATGTTACTCCTCAAACTTCAAAAATAGATGCGGTAAAGATTATGCATATTGTCGAAGGGATAAAAGTCACACCAGAAGAAATTGCGTATACCGCAAATGAAGTTACCAAACAAACAAAAGTGTTTGTTGGAAAATTAGAAAATGGAATTTTTGATAGAATTTCAAATATAGAATATGTGTATACAAAGTTTCTAAATAATAGAATAAAAACCGTTGAATTAGATTCAAACATACAATATCCAAAAAATACCGAGGAATGGGTTAAAGCATACAATGAACAAGGCATACAGCTTGAAGATAGTAATATTAATAAAATGCTCGGATTAATGGAGCAGACTGAACTTACAGAAGACTATAAATTTGTGATACTAAGTGTCGAAGATTTAGGTTTTGATTCTAGTGCAACTTATGAAAAAATTTGCGAGAAAGCAGAAAGTCTCGGTCTCGAACTTTGTGCACAAGATGATGGTCCGAAACTTCGTCTTTCGTACGAGCAACTAATGGGTACTTATTTTAGAACAGGCATGAAATCTATTAAACTTTCGGACGTCAACCTTCGTTTGTGGAGTGTGAACCACTACGACGATGGCACGCGCTATTTGGACTGGAGCAGTGGCAACGCCGACTTCAAGTACGACACCAGCAATAAGTTCGCTTTCCGTCTCCGCAAGTAGTACTTTAGATTTAGTAACTAAGTACTCTTTTGACCCTTATAACTTTGCACTCCAAAATAAAATTTTAAAAATACAAAATATTTAGTATACTAAATATGGTAGTAGGTTAATTGGTCATTGACCACGGTTTATGACGACCGAATCCAGTATCCATATATTGAGTGTATTTGAAATCACGGTTTCAGATAGAGTGGTGTATGTAGACACTTCATTAAAAAATGAAATTACTTGGTACAGTATACTAGCGTATTTAAGATACGAAATAAAATTCAACCTGTAGAGTATTCGAAAGGTGGTGGTATAAGATGGTGTACTGTACAGATTTCGGACGACAACCTTCGTTTGTGGAATGTGAACCACAACGACGATGGCACGCGCAATTTGAACTGGAACAGTGGCAACGCCGACAACAAGTACAACACCAACAATAAGTTCGCTTTCCGTCTCCGCAACTCATTTCATTTCTTCCTCGTATTATCTTGCGGGGGAGTTTTTGTTTTGAGCCAGAGATTTTGAAATTTGTCCGTTCCAACCACCAAGCATTTTACCGATTTCATCCAAAGGTTCAGATAAATGAATGTACTTTTTATTATCCAATGATTTTGTTTCCCAAAGAATTAGAATCAAAACTTTGATTGTATCGAGTTTACGAATTGCAAGTCTGACCCAAGGCTGTTTCTCACTTTTGTCTAAAAATGTCGCGATTGAAATGGCTTCTATTATTTCTATAAACAAATTGTCGATTTTTATACCCAGTGTGTATTTGTGTGTTTTGTCTAATTTTGTGTAATAATCAAACCAGATTATATAAATTGACTTTGTTTTATTTAAAACAGGCAAAAAGTTCGTGCGGGGGGGTGATATTTAAAGTATGCGAAAAACTTTTATTCATAAATATAATGATATCATATCGGTTGAGAATCTGCTAACTGCGTGGCAGGCTTTTAAAAATGGGAAGAGAAATAAAAATGATGTGCAAACATATGAGCGGAATTTAATGGAAAATATATTTGATTTGTATTTTTCTTTGGAAAATAAAACATATACTCATTCGCCATACAAACATTTCAAAATCAACGATCCAAAACCTCGTGATATTCACAAGGCGATAGTCGCTGACAGGGTATTGCACCACTTGCTTTATAATGTTCTGTATCCGTTTTTTGACAATAAATTTATCAGTGATTCATATTCTTGTAGATTCAAGAAAGGAACGCATAAAGGTCTAAAAAGATTCAGAAGTTTTGCGTTGAAAGTGAGTAAAAACAATACAAAACAGTGTTTTGTATTGAAATGTGACATCAGAAAATTTTTTGCCAATATCGACCACACAATTTTGAAAGAAATTTTAAAAAGAGAAATTGAAGATGAAAATATTTTATGGTTGCTCGGAAATATTATAGAAAGTTTCCAAACTAAAGATATTACCAACTCAAACCCATGGGTTTCAGTAGGTAAAGGTTTGCCACTGGGCAATCTGACCTCGCAACTTTTTGTAAACATATATATGAATGAATTTGATCAGTATATGAAGCATAAATTGAAAACCAAATACTATATTCGCTATGCTGATGATTTTGTTATACTTTCTGGTGATAAAAGATATTTGGAAGATTTGCAAATAGAAATGCAAAACTTTTTGACACAAAATTTAAAATTGGAAATGCACCCAGACAAAGTTTATATAAAAACAATCGGTAGTGGAGTAGATTTTCTTGGATGGATTGAATTTGTTGATCATAGAATTTTACGGACAAATACAAAGAAAAGGATGTTTAGAAATTTAAACAAGAATAAATACAAAAAAGAAAGTGTAAATTCCTATTTAGGGATGTTGAAGCATGGGAATGGAGAGAAATTGAAGCATAATCTTTTAAATATGGAATTTGTTGAAAAAAATCAGGTAGTATAGTAATATGAGCATAACAGAGTGTAGGCTAAAAACCAAAATGGACCCCCGATGCAGACGGATCTGCAC
>MFUO01000002.1 GCA_001786995.1 Candidatus Nomurabacteria bacterium RIFCSPLOWO2_01_FULL_33_17
CGGGTAATATCTCAATCAACCAAAATTTATGACCGTACTGGCAAAGTCTTATTATATGATAACCACAATACAATAAGACGAACAGTGGTGTCTCTCGATAAAATAAATCCATATATTCAAAATGCATCAGTAGCAATTGAAGACGATCAATTTTATTCTCATCATGGAATTAGAATCAAATCATTGATTCGAGCATTTATAGCAACAGTATTCAAAGGAGACACCCAAGGTGGATCAACTTTAACACAACAAATTGTTAAAAATACTCTTTTAACAAGAGACAAAACAATTTCAAGAAAAATAAAAGAAATGATAATTGCTATAAGACTTGAAAAAAAATTAACAAAACAAGAACTTTTGGAAATATATCTTAACGAAGCACCATACAGTGGAAATGTTTATGGTGTTGAAGAAGCTTCCCTTGTATACTTTAAAAAACATGCCAGCGACATTACATTAGCAGAAGCGGCATACTTGGCAGCAATTCCACAAGCCCCAACTCATTGGGACCCAAATGGCCCAAATAAAATTGCATTAGATGAACGAGCTCGGCATGTTCTTGATTTAATGCAAGGTTTTGGATATATAAATAAAGAAGAATATGACAAAGCAATAAAAGAAGAAGTAGTTTTTGTAAAAAAAGCAGGAAGTTCGGTCAAAGCTCCACATTTTGTTTTTTATGTTCGTGATTATTTAGAAAAAAAATATGGTGAGGATATGGTAAATATTGAAGGTTTAAAAGTTATATCAACATTAGATTTTGATTTACAAAGTTATGCTGAAGAAGAAGCACTAAAAGAAGCACTAAAAAATGAAAAAGAATATGGGGGTAGTAATATTGCAATGGTTGCTATTGACCCTACTAACGGACAAATTTTATCAATGATTGGTTCGCGAGATTTTTTTGACAAAAAAATAGATGGTGAATTTAATGTTGCAAATTCAGGAAGACAACCTGGATCATCATTTAAACCATTTGCTTATGCAACTGCATTTAAAAAAGGTTTTCGCCCAGAAACTGTTTTGTTTGATGTATTTACAGAATTTAACGCTAATTGTAGCCCTAGTGGGGTAGGTTACAATTGTTATTCTCCGGAAAACTTTGACTCTAAATTTAAAGGACCAATGATGCTTAAAAATGCATTAGCAGAATCAAGAAATATACCAGCTGTAAAAGTTTTGTATTTAGCATCCATTGCTGACACTATTGCTACTGCACGGTCTATGGGTATAACAACTTTAAAAGATACAAAAAATTATGGCTTGTCATTAGTATTGGGTGCAGGTGAAGTAAAGCTTGTTGATATGGTTTCTGCTTATGGAACATTTGCAACAAATGGTATTCATTATAATTCAACTGGAATATTGCGTGTCGAAGATCAATCTGGAAAAGTTTTAGAAGAATATAAACAAGACGAAGGCGAGCAAGTTTTACCAGATTATGTCGCAAACGCTATTACAAATATTCTTTCAAGTGATGATTTACGTGCTCCAACATTTGGTCGTGGATCAAGTTTACATGTCCCTGGTTATTCTGTAGCTGCAAAAACAGGTACAACTAATGATAATAGAGATGCTTGGATTGTTGGTTATTCAACTAATATAGTTGTTGGTGTTTGGTCTGGAAATAATAATAATACTGTTATGAAAAAAGGTGGGGCGCAAGTCTCTGGTCCATTATTTAATAAAATTATGACGAAATATCTTGGAATATCTCCAAGTGGAGATTTTTCTAATATATCATTTCCAAATCAAGGTGGATCTCCTGTATTGCGGGGTTTATGGTATGGAGGTGAAAGCTTTTTTATTGATAGTATTTCAGGAGGGTTAGCTACAGATTTTACACCCCCAGAAGCTCGTATTGAAAAAGTCATAACAAATGTTCATACTATTTTATACTGGATAGATAAAAATAACCCACTAGGCGATGGTTTAAATAATCCAACTAGCGACTCACAGTTTGTAAACTGGGAATCAGGAGTAAAGTCTTGGGTAAACAATTTTGGAGCACCATATATATCAGGAAATAGTGTACCAAATTATTTTGATAATGTTCATACTGCACATATATTAATTCCAATACAAGTGGATGGAATTATTGATGGTGAAGAAATAGTACCTGAAACTAAAAAACTTATTAAGTTCATAAATCAAACAGAAGTAATAAAAAAAATTGATATTTACATAGATTCAAAAAAAATAAAAACAATTACAAGTATACCATGGGAATATGAATTTGATTTTGATTTATTTAAACTTTCAAATGGTGAACATGTTATGCGTATTGTTGGATATGATCAACTATTGAATCAAGGTGAAGATATTATTTCTTTCAAATATAAAGGATTGGATATTATTGATGAAACTATTTTATTGACAGAATAATTATTTGATTTTTGTTTAATAAATTTTCACGAATTTGTTTTTCTTGTGAAATTATAAAACTTCTTCGAGAGCCAAAAACATGTAAAAAGATTGTTTGATTTTTTATTGTTATCTCTTTTTTGTTTAATAAAATTTTTGTAATATCAAATATTGTTTTAATAATAGTGTCTTTTTCTTCTATTTTTTTAAGAAGATTATTTTTTGTATTTGTAAAATAACTGTCAATTGAACGCATTTTAATTTACAATTACGGGCATCATAAGATACTTAAAGCTTGCACCTATTGAATTTTCAGCAATAAATGGAGACTGTGCCCCAAAATATGACAAATTAACACTATCACTGGGGATATTGCTGGCTAATGTTTTAAGATGTGTTGCCATAACATATCCGGAAAATGCTTCTCCAACAAGAGAGCTTGATATTATGTATTCACTATCCCCACCATTAGAATTTTTTGTTGTTAGGATTGTTTCATCTTTTTTTATATCAATACAAATATTGTTTGTCTCTGAGCGAAGTTGCATTAAAAACTTTAAAGCAAGATCAAGATCATTTCTTAAAAATGAGACAGTACCTGTTGAGTTTTTGGGAATTATTGTATTATAGTCCGGGAAAACGCCTTGGGTTAGTTTTGTAATTATTGTTATTGTTTTTGTTTTAATAGAAAAAAGTGTATCAGTATATGTAACAGATAATGCTCCATCAATATTATCTATAATCTTCAAAATATCCCCTGTTTCTTTTGCTGGGAGTAAAAAATAGAAATTTTTATTTATAAATATTTCTTCAGTATATTCAATTAATTGAAAAGCATCTGTTGAAACTGCTGTTATAGTATTGTCTTTAAACGATATATATAAAGATGAAAGTTCTGGTTTTATATCAGTTGTTGAAGCTGCTGGTAGTGTTATTGTTAATGCTTTTTTAAAAATATTTGATGGAATCTCTATATTTGTTCCAGATTCAATATTTGGTATTGTTGGAACATCTTCACCATTTTGATAAGGAATACGAGCTTTTGCTTTTTTTGTTTTTAATTCTATATAAGTATCTCTAAAACTAAATAATACTTTATCATTATCTATCATTCCTGAAAGTATTCTCTCTAAAGTTTGTGTATCTACAAAATATTCTTTATCAAGACCATTTTCTATATTAAAAGAAACTATTATGGCTAATGATAAATTTGTAGCACTAATTGTAAATTTATTATTTATTATATTTATTCTAGATAATTTTAAAGCCGGATGTAATACACCTTTGTAAGATATTCTAGAAATAGTTTTCACTATATCTTCTATATTTTTTCTTTCTATATTTATTTCCATATATATTATAAATTAATTAATTATTACTATTAGTACTGTTAATTGGGGAAATCTTTTTATTATTCATATTATATAATGTTTATTTTAATTAAGCATTATATTTTTTATTGTTTATTACTTTTAATAAGATTAATAATTTTAAGATTTATAATTTTATCCACATTTTATTCTATTTAAATAATGACCGTATCCTCTCGATTTCAGACATTAATCCAGTGTTTGTATCCAATTCTTTTTTAATCTTTTCATAAGAATGGATTACAGTTGTATGGTCTTTACCACCCATTTTTTGACCAATAAAAGGAAAAGATAAATTAAAATCTTCGCGAAGAATATACATAATTATTTGTCTCACATGAACTACTTCTTTACGACGAGTTTTTTCGTATATTGAATCATTTTCTATATGATAAAAAGAAGAGATAATTTTTACAACTTCTTCAATAGATACTTGTTTTTGAGATTTAACACTGTTTTTTATGATATCTTTTATTTCTTGAAGCGTTAAGTTGCGCTTTTTCATATCTATTTGAAGGGCAATTGTTTTTATATTACCCTCTAGTTCACGGATATTACCCTCTACTGACGATGCTATGTACTCGATACTCTCTGTTGGTATACCAACACCCATTTTTGATAAATTAGACCGTATAATAGCCACACGAGACTCGTAGTCGGGTTCGTGGACATCAACAATCATACCTTGGGAGAAACGAGAGCGTAAACGATCCTCGAGACCTGTAATGTAATTTGGGTGCTTGTCTGATGAAAATACAATTTGTTTGTTTGTTTCGTATAACATATTAAATAAATGAAAAAGTTCATCTTGAATTTTTTCACCTTTACCTATCATTTGTATATCATCCATAATTAATACATCAAAATGGCGATATCTGTCTTTAAAACTATTCATGGTTTTATTTTGAACAGCACTAATACATTCAATTACAAATTTTTCTGCGCTTGTATAATATACTTTTTTATCTGTAAATTGTTTTTTTATTGCATTTCCAATACCTTCTATCATATGTGTTTTACCTAAACCTGTATTTCCATATATAAAATAAGGATTATAAAGTGTTCCAGGATTTCGTACTACTGCTTGGGCTCCAGCATTTGCAAGTTCATTAAAAGAACCAACGACCATTGTTTCAAATGTATATCTTGGGTTAAGACCATCTTCTTTGTTAACATATACATCATTTAAACCCAAACTTGGTCCAGAGATATTTTTATTGTTTTGATGATTAACAAGCTTTGCATTTATACCAGAATCATATTTAGCAACAATAAATTCTACATTTTTAACAAAAGGAGAATTATCTACCAATGTCTTAAGGATTATTTTATGAAATTTATTATATAACCAATCTTTAGCGAATTCGTTTGGGACACCAACTGAAACTACACCATCATCAATTTTTGTAATATGTGTTTGTTTAAACCATGTTGTGAAGTTTGGTCTAGAAACAATCCTTTCGAGCATTATCATGCATTCTTCCCATAGTTTCTTTGGATCAATATCATTTTGCATAGATGTATTATATAGATAGATATAACTTGCGTATAGTTTACTCTGTTAAGATTATGTGGGAAAGTTGTGTATAACTAACCACCTTGCCTTTTTTATGATTTTGGGTTAGTATCTTTATATATGTCATTTACCTATAGTCCAAACAAACGAAAGCGAGCCAAAACCCATGGTTTTTTAGTACGGAGTTCTACTCCTGGCGGAGCAAAGGTTATTGCATCTCGCCGTCAAAAGGGCCGTGCTAAAATAGCCTTATAAATATGCTCCCAAAAACAAAAAGACTTGGTAGTAAAGATATTACAAAGCTCTACAAGGGTGGAAAAAGAGTGAATAACGCTCTTTTTTCTGTTTTATACAAAGCTTCACCAATTTCGAAATTTTCAGTGTCTGTTTCTAAAAAAATATATAAAAATGCAATTGACCGAAATACTGCCAAAAGAAAGGTTTTGGCAATTATAAAAGACATATCCCCTGCTATCTCTGCCGAGTATAGTATTAGTATTCGAACTAAAATAAATGATTTACCACACCAAGTTTTGGTAAAAGAAATAAAAAATATTTTATGTCAGAAATAATTAAAAAAATAATGATAAAAATAATCAATTTTTATCAAAAATATTTTTCACGAGATACTGGAATTTTTAAATCTAAAAATCCAACTTGTAGATTTTATCCAACTTGTTCAGAATATACAAAACAGGCCATAAATAAATATGGTGTATATCATGGAATTATTTTAGGTTTTAAAAGAATAATTCGCTGTAATCCGTGGAATAAGTCGGAAAACTTTGACCCATTGGCATAAGCCTGCTACACTAGCTCTATGTGGAATACATTTATATACGACCCAATTCTTAATGTTTTAGTAATTATTCTTTCCTATATAACAATGGGAGATTTAGGATTTGCTGTTATTGTTTTAACAATTCTTGTAAAAACGATATTATACCCTTTGTCTAAAAAAGCCATTAAATCTCAACTGGATATGGCCAGTATACAGTCCGATATTGCTTTAATAAAAGCTCAAAAACTTTCAAAAGAAGAAGAAGCAAAAGTCACTTTTGCATTGTATAAAGAAAAGAAAGTAAATCCATTTTCTGGTTGTTTAGTTATACTCATACAATTGCCAATAATTTTTGGGTTATATTATGTATTTTTGCGCGGACTTAATTTAGACCCTACTCATTTATATTCTTTTGTACATGCTCCAGACACAATTAATACACTATTTTTAGGTGTGCTTGATCTTACAAAAACACATTCAATACCGATTGCAATTTTAACAGGGTTAACACAATTTATACAAGTTTTTGTATCTCCAACCCAAAAAATGCAAGCCAAGAGCTCGGTTGGTCAAAAAGGTTTGTCAGCTGATATCCAAAAATCTATGCAAACCCAAATGAAATATGTCTTCCCTATTATTATTGGGTTCGTTACATACAAAATACAAGCTGCTGTTGGATTGTATTGGATAGTTAATAATATAATTACAATTTTTCAAGAAAGAGCCATTGCTAAATCACTAAAAAGTAAAGAAATTCTTGAAATTAAAGCCGAGGTTTTAAAATAAAGACTTTTATGTTAAAGTCTTTATATGGCTAAGACACAAGAAGATGCAAAAAAATTCGTAGAAGACCTTGTCAAAACTCTCGGAGCTCAAATAACAGATATTGTTATAAACAATGACCCGGACACAGGGCTTTCAACTATTAATGTCACAAGCCCTGACGGCAGGATTTTGATAGGGCGTGACGGAGAATCTTTAAGTGCCCTTAATACACTATTACATCGTTATTTAGAGGCAGATATGAATGATAAGGATTCAAAAACAGAGCATCACCCTGCCCTACTTTCTTTAGATATTAATAATTTTCAGAAAAGCAAAATAGAAGGCTTAAAAACCAAAGCTCATATGATGGCCGAACGAGCCAAGTTTTTTAAATCAAGCATTGACCTTGAACCCATGAATGGCTATGAACGCCGAATAATTCACACATTTTTAGAAAAAGACAAAAATCTTATCACCGATTCATCCGGCCTTGGCCGCGACCGTCATATTGTTATAAAATTTGTAGAAAATAAAGACGAGATCTAATTGCGCAAGAACCGTTCTTGCGCAAGTTATTATTGTAATTTTACATGCCAGTGAGCACCTGTATTATTACCACTACCACCATTCCCTTCTGCCATAAAATTTCCAATTCCTGGGATATCTATTCTTTTATTACCACCAGGGAAAGATGTACCCCTTGTTATAAATTTATTTAATTCATTCGTTATATGAATATCAACAATTGCGTCATCTGGTCCGTGCGTAGTGTGCAACCAACATTCACTACCTCCAGTAATTGTAATAGGGGTACCAACCTTTTTTTGTAATTCTGTAAGTTTATTTCTGACAATTGATTCTGTTGCCGTGTTAAAAAACATTCCGGTACATTTTAAATCTCCTATTTTTGAGCAAAAATTACCACTAGAACTCGTCACAATTATATTTTTTGTTTTTAATTCGTTAATAAATGTTGTTTGTTTTGCTACTGGCCAATCTGTTCCAGCTTTAATGGCTTTACCTTCAATTGTTCCACCTGCACATCCTTTTGAACCAGAATTACTTGGTGGAGCAGAATATGTACCGTCATCTTTAATAGTTGGAGCTTCATCAAATTTTTTCCACTTTTGTTCAGTGCCTTTGCCTATTCCGATTTTTATATTTACGAGGTCGGGGTTGATGGTGTATAGGATAATGTAGGAGCAAAGTAATAGGATTATGCCACCTATAGCTGTGCCCATTTTTGCTTTACTTTCGCCTTTTTCCCAAACACTGCCTGTACCCATATACTGTATACCATTGACTATAATTATAACTACAGCAATTGCTCCTGCCATGGCTATGGCTATTTTGATCAATAAATTTATAAAACCAGATAATCCAGCCGGATCTTGGTCTTTAATTGAGCTGATATTACCTATGGGTGATATTAATTCATACGAGCCGGCTGTACCGGTTGGGGCAACAGTGGGTGTTGGTAACTCGTTGGCTTTAACAACAGAAACAAATACAGGAGCCACCACCATAATAAAAAGTGTGAATAAAAACGGTATTAAAGCTAGTTTTAAAAATTTATTCTTCATATAAATAAAGCTCGGATGTTTTTTTATTAATAAAAATTGTCATTGACCCGGAATTGTTAACTTTCAATTCCAATACATCTATTGGATTACCAGAATCTTGTTCCAAATCAGAAATAATCCGTGTATTTTTGTTTTGCGTAGTATAACGAATTATACCATCATTGGTTTCAATTATACCCAAATACCAATCGTCTGGATATGGTCTATTTTCAAAACTTTTTGGAATTGCGCATGTTAGTGTTGTTTCATCTTCCGAGAAACTACATTTCTCAACCATACCCATTTTACCTAATGGTGATAATTCGCCAGTTTTTACATTATATAATGATAATTTAGGACCAGATTTTTCCGTTTCACCACGCAGTATAAAATTACCACCCAAAGATGCTTTAGTTGTTAAAGCAGTTACATTTGTCCAAAGTCTTTTTACCGTTTTATTATTAATATTAATAATATATGAAAAACCATCTGCATATTCAGATGCTTTTGTTGTTATTAATAAATTTTCTTCACCAAGAAAGTTTACATTCCATTCACTAAGTTCTGATTCATAAATTACACTTTCTTTACCTACCTCATTCTTTAGTATAAATTTTGCTCCATTATTTGTTTTTTGAACATAAACAAATTTTCCATTTTTACTAAACGCATAGCTTATTATATTGTTTGGTAATACTGTAACAGTGTTATTACCCAATGTCCCTAATATTGATTTTTCTGTAATTAAATCAATATCTAAATATTGGAATAATATGGTATTTCCGTTTGGTGAAAAATGTGCAAATGAGACTTTGGGTATAGGAGTATCTGATATTAGATAACTTTTTTGGTATTTTGGTATGTAGTCATATACAAACCCATTTTCTTTTGTAACATATCGGATGGCCAATGTTGTGTCATAGATTTTATTTCCATTTTTATCTAATCCTGTTGATGGAGCTATTTCATCTGGAATATTAACAATAATACTACCAGCAACACTATCGTGTATTTTTATTAAAGGTGTTTTAACTTCATTAATATCTTTTTCATTATCATTAGTATTAAAAATATTTTTTATAATTGATCCACCACCCCCACCATTACCACCAAATGGTAAAAAGTCTTTTGATGTAATATTAGAAATTTCTCCATTTTTTAATTGTTTTTTTAAACTAATATTACGAACGATAAGAAAACCACCCATACCAAGAATAAGAATGATAAGAATGATTCGTATTAGTCGTCCCCTGTGCATATATATTAGTATACCAAAAAAAATACTTTATTGCTTGCGTTTTTGTTGTTTAAAAATTAAGCTCTAAATTCGATTTGGCTTCTTGATATAATGTACGGATATTTTCTACATTAACAGATAAATTGACTAATCCAGATTCATTAGGCTTGTTAAAAGATAGTAAATAAGGGTTTTCCTGGTTATTTACACTTTGCCCACTAAGATTCCAGGAAATTGATGGTTTAGTTTTCAAATTAAATCCAATTGGGACAGCATATAAAGATACTACATTTTCATACCCAACTACTGTATTTTTTACATTTTTTAAGATATTTAGCCCAGCTAACTGATCATATTCATAGAATAAAACCTTTGGTTTTGTTAATGGAATTTGTATATTACGAGTAGCACCACTACCATTTTTAACAAGAGAAATATCAATAGATTCTTTGTTTTGAATTTCAGTATTTGTAAAATCAATATAAGGTCTTGCACCATTTCCACTATTGTTAAATGCTGAACCATTTCTTTTCCATGCATATGCAATACCAGCACCTGAATTATTAGGTCCAATAACAGCGACACGAATAGCATTTTCTCTTATTGGTATTCTTTTACCCATATAAAATGGTGGGGCGTATGTATTGATTGCTTCCCAAGATATATCAAGCTTAATACCAGATATACTAATTTGTCTTTCTATTTTTTGTCCGTCTCCCAACACAATATTAGCAACAATAGTGTCAGAAGTTGTCTCATCCATAGATATTTTTGTAGAAAATTCTGTTTCTCCATATCCTGATTTTGTTTCTTTGCCATGTTTCCACACTATATATGCTAAATCAAGATTAGATTCATAACTTTCAAGTGTTGCAGTAACATTTTCCCCTGGTGCTGGATCGGTTGGATTTATGTCCAATGTTATATTAGGCTCATCACTAAAATTTTGAGCAAAAATGTTCGTAATGGGGATTATTAAAACAAAAATAGTTATGAAAATAAAATACTTCATGTATTTCTAGTATAACATAATCTATGGCGCACCTCATCCCCAACCCTTCTCCATTAAATGGAGAAGGGAGTGTGGTTATATAGAAATGTATAAAGTAATAGATATTATATTTAATATAAACTTATAGTATAAAGCTACAACATTCCCCTCTCCACTTCGTGGAGAGGGGTCAGGGGTGAGGTGTTATGTGTTTAGTCCTTCTTTCTGCGCCTGAATAGCTAAGACTTGAGCAGGGTCTGATGTTATAATTTGTTCTTCAGTATATGAAGATACTATTTTAATAGCTACATGACGAAGTCCAGCAAAGAATATTCCTTCTCCAACATTAGCTTCTAATAATGTGTATTTTTCCGCATCGGTTAAATTAAATGCATCACGAAGAACATCAATAGTTGTTGGTGATTGCTTTAACAATAATTGCATAGAGGAGTTTGTTAATATTGGTCGTCCATATGGGGATTTTAAAAAGTCTTCTACATCTTGAGTAATTGTGGCTAATCCCAAATAGTATTTTCTACCTCGTTTTGCAATACTATAAAGAAAGCTGGCTGTATCGTCATTTTTCATCATCCACCAAGCTTCATCTACTACCATTAAGCGCTTTCTTAAATTTTTTCTAATAGCATTCCAAATAAAATGGGTAACTATATACATAGCTACTGGTTTCAACTCATCTTCCATATCTCGTATTGAAAAAACAACAAATTTGCGATTTATGTCTACATTTGTTGGTTTATTTATAAAACCATTCCATGAACCAGTTGTGTATTTTTCAAGTTTTCTTAATATAGAATCTGCGCCATCCATACCAGCTAAAACTACAGCCATGTCCGATAGTAATGGTGGTTCAATTTTTGCAAAATCAGATTCTTCTGTAATGTCTTTCAATGCGTATGTTTCAGTTATTGCACGGTCAATAACTGAATCTTCTTCTGGTGTTAAACCACCGAGCATTACACGGAAAAGTCCAACAAGATTTATTGTATTTTGTCTTAAAACATCTTTACCTGTTTCATCTTTAGTTGGGATTGGTAAATCAAAAGGATTAATATGATGGTCAGATGAAAGTGAAATATCAAAATATCTTCCACCTACAGCATCAGAGAGATATTCGTATTCTCTTTCTGGGTCAATTACAATTACTTCTGTATCAAACATTAAAGATCTTAAGATTTCTAATTTTGTTGCAAAAGATTTACCACTTCCAGATTTGGCAAAAGTAACTGAATTATAGTTTTCTAATGAAAAACGGTCAAAAATAATAAGAGAATTATTGTGTTGATTGATTCCATATAAAATTCCTTTATTTCCTGTTAAATCAAATGATACAAATGGAAAAGTACTGGATAATGGCTCGGTGTTCATTTTTTGGACAACACGAAGATTATCTACCCCTAGTGGGATACTAGACAGAAATGCTACATCTTGTTGAAATGTTGCTGGTTTTAAAAATACCATTTGTGAATCAAGCTGACCCTTTATTTCATTTTCAGCTTTGAAAAGCTCGGTTTCATTTTCAGCATAAATACTAATATATACACCAACTTCAAACATTTTTTCTTGAGCTTGTTGTAAACCATCACGAAGAGATTCCAAGTCTCTATATGCTGATTCAAGCATTGGGTCACGAACCATACCTTTGGATTCACGTGTTGCGATTTGGCTTTGGACTTCGGCAACCTTTTTTTGGAATTGAGAAAGTATTTTACCGGTATCAATTGGGTTGATATTTATAGAAATATTAAATACTCGATCGAGATTTATAATTGGAGTTAACCAATTGTCTGTTAAAATACTGGGGTAACCAACAACATAAAAAGATCGAACAATCATATCCCCTAAATTAAGAGCCGTAGGTAATATTTGTAATGCAGATGGTGCAATAATGTCTTGCAATTCAAGTGTTGCTGATGTATAAATATCTTCTGGTCTAATAGATAAAGATTTAAGATTCATTAAATCACTTTCCACATCTTTATTTTTTTTATTAAATAGATTTAACATATTATTTTTCTTCTTGTTTAGGGACATATTGCGCAGAATCCCCAGGATTAAAAGTCTTATAATACATTTCTACCAATGCCTGTGTCTCTAAAGGTTCTGACCTAACACCACATCGTCCTAAACCTTGGATAACTATACCCAATCGTTGTTCTAATTGATTTCTTTTTTCATTCCAACTTGATTCTTCTTTACTTTCCTTTTTCTTTAGACCACCAACACCACCAAATAGATTTTGGAAAAATCCGCCAGTTTCAAGTATAGCTTCGTCATATGGAACAACAACATAAAAATGTTTTGACATAATGTTAACCACACCAGTTAATTCTCGTATAAATTCAATATATTCTTTGGTTTGGAATTTTAAAAGAGGTTCTTCAATTTTATCTAGACGACCTTCAAGAGTTATTAAATACGGACGAATATCAAATTTACGAGATTCGACAATAATTTGAGTAGAAAAGTCTAATGAATTAAGCATAGATTGGAATTGCGACAAAATAGCCTTTTGTTCATCGAGAGATCGTAATGTAAAGTTAATAGCAGTACATAAAAGTATAGCTCGTAATGAGCCATCTTTAAGCATAACCACGCCATCGCGGATTTTTTCTATAGGTACAAAATTTTGACTTTTAGGTGCATTATTCAACATATTATTTTCTATCCATTATATCTAAACTCCATGATAATGCTTCTATTTTATCATGATCAAACTCTTTTTTGTTAGTTATTTCTTTTTCCACTGTTTTTTCATCTTTTTTCATTCTTTCAAATTTAGTTGGTCTTTGCCAAACATACATTCTTTTTTTTGTATAGTGTGTTAAAAATGCTTGGAGCATAATTGTAGCTGGGCGGCTGTTGGGTTTCCAAAATGCTAAACCAATTCCAAGTCCCAAAAAAAGGGCAATAAATATAAAACCCCATGTCCAACCCAAATATGAGTATGCAACATATGCTAAACCACCACCTCCACCAAGATAAATAAACTGCTTGAATGTAAGCGGGCCAATAACCTTGTCTTCTATATCCAAAAATCGTGGCATTTGGAATTGCATATGTAATATTATAGCACATGAAGGTTGTAGGTAACAGGTTATAGGTGTTAGGAGTATCTTATTTTAATTTCTTTTTACTTTCGTGATTCTTTAAAAAGTTTTTATTTGTGACAACAGAGCGTTTTAATTGCTTTTCTAGATTCTTTCGGGCTATACCTGCTACATTTCCACCACGCTTGGCATCTGACTTTAATTTTGCCACACCTTTGGAATTTTCAGTTCTATGTATCTCAGTAGTCGCCCTTTCCCCTAACATGTTAAAGATAAGTTCAAAATCATCCATATGGTCACGAAGATTTTCGCGTTTTAAACCTTTTAGTTTTTTATATTCACTTGGTGTTACACCAAATGTGGCTTTGGAAATCTCGGCTGTTAAAATTTCGTAATCTTTATTCTCTTTGGCACCTCTGTTTTTCCATTCATCTGTAAGCTCTTCACGAATGGCAATCCCTCGCATTCTTTTTTCTATCCAATCATCACTATAACCTTTTAATTTATATAACATTCTTGTGCGTTTGGTGGCCAGTTCTGGATTTTCTATTTCTTGCACCCTTTCATAACCCACTCTAGCAAGCCATCTTTTAAAAGGTTCGGCTTTGGGTGATGGGATAGATTGAATCATGCGAAAGATATCTTCTGTATTCGCGCAGTCTGTTTCTCTCATTTTTCCATCAAGGGCTGGTAATTTCAACTGTACACAGTTTGTGGACAGTTCAATTCCAGATTCTAATTTAAGTCTAACTTTCATCATATTCCAGTAATTCCTTGGGTTATCGCTATCTGTCAAAGCTTCAATCACATCAATTACTGAAAAATACCATTCATTATTGTGTAATGTCTTGCGAATTTGTTTATTTTTAAAGATTGTGATTTTTGTAGAGTCCATATAGTTATTATACAATATTTTTTTACTTTAAAAAATCCTTCGCATTTTTTCTGGTAATAATTTGTACTGGAATAGTTGGAAAATTTTTCTTCCAAATAGCTGGTTCTTTATGTAGTCTTGTTTCTGTATATTTAATTTCAAAAGCCTGTATTAGGCCTCCTTCCCATTCCTCTACAAGATCAACTTCTTGCCCATCATAAGTACGTAGAAAATATTGTTTGGCAAAAATGTCTCGTGAGTTTTGCATTACTTTTTTTCGCTCTGTTATTATAAAATTTTCCCATAAACCACCTTTATCTGTACGAACATCAACATCACTAAATAATCCCAAAATGGCATTACGCATACCCACATCATAGAAAAGTATTTTTTGTTTTTTTGATATTTGCGAACGAATATTTGTAGAAAATGGTGATAAACGATAAACAATAAAAGCTTGTTCTAAGTATCCTATATATGTTTCAACTGTTTTTCTATTAGCATCAACAGAATTTGCAATTTCTTCGTAAGACACTTCTTGCCCAATAGACACAGCTAAAACTTTGAGTATTTTTTCTAATACCATTGGCATACGCAATCCTTCAAATTTTAAAATATCCTTGTATAAATACTGTGAAGCGATAGTTCCTAATAATTCTTTTCTGTCTATTTCTCCAAAAAGAATACCTGGATACATACCATATATAAGACCCAAAGAAAGCATATCATCTGCTTGTTGAATACTGGTATAATTTGAAATTTCTTTGAAAGATAGTGGTAAAAGCACATATTCAAGTGACCGGCCAGTAAGGGGCTCTTTTGTTTTGTTAGCTAATTCAAAAGATGAAGAACCAGATGCAATGATTTGCACATCAGGGTATGTATCATGCATAAGCTTGAGCGTAAGACCAATATCAGAAACTAATTGAGCTTCATCAATTATAATAAGTTTTTTACCATGCACAAAATCACCCAACTCTTTTTCATTGGCGTCTTGTAGCTTTGACCTTGTTTCAATATTATCACATGAATAATATTCAACTTTGGGCATATCACCGACTAGATGTTTTATCATTGTTGTTTTACCAACTTGTCTTGGGCCATAAACAATAATGATTTTACCCTTAAAAAGGTTATTTTTAATGTGTTTTTCAAGTTCTCGAGGGATATATTTCATATAATACTGTTTTTAATACTAATAATAGTATTATAATAGCATATTTAATATAAATTTAGCAAGTAAGTATATATGATCGTATTATTTTACCAGCTTCCGCCGCCTCCCCCACCACCACCGCCGCCGGATGAGCCACCACCGCTTGATCCACCAAATGAACTATCACTACCAGATGACACAGGAGCTCCAGCATTAGAGGTTGACGACATAGCCCCAGCAAATGCTCCAATAGAGTATGACATAGTACTAATACTGCCCCCACTGTACCAATCCGGTGGATTAACCATTATTCCATCAAAGACTTTTATCCACTTGCCTTCTAGTCCAAATGCTACAGCATACGGTAATAATAATGAGAAAATTTGCTGGGCTTTATTTGGATCACTTTCAAATTGTATTCGATTTTTTTCAGCAATTTTTATATAACGATGAAGTCCTGCAACGCTATACCACGCATCGGTCATTTTAGATAATCTCCAATTTATAAAAGATTTTACATTTCTGTAAATTATAAATCCAGCAATTAAAATTCCTAA
>MFUO01000003.1:0-16816 GCA_001786995.1 Candidatus Nomurabacteria bacterium RIFCSPLOWO2_01_FULL_33_17
AGTCAGTGGTAAAGAAGTCGAGAAAGTAATGAGCATTTGGACAAAGTCTGCCGGATTCCCTGTTGTGACACTTGCCGAACTAAATCTCAAAAAAAATAATAGTCAAACTAAAACTGGAATAAGATGCACGCAATGCCGATATTATAGAAATAGAAATATAATGGCTAAAAATAAAGACAATAAATATTGGCCAATACCAATAGATGACGGTAATAAAACATATTTATTACAACCGAAGAAAACATCAAATCTAGAAATTAAAAATGACATATATACATTGAATGCTGAAGAATCAAATTTAGTTTATATAGACTACACACCACAATTTATTGAACGCCAAATAAAAGCTTTAGAAAATAAAAAAATAAATAATATCCAAAGAATGGGTCTTATTCGTAATATGCGTGGCCTTTGTGAATCGGGACTTGCAAGTACAGTGGAATTGTTAGATTTTTTAAAATTATTCAAAAATGAGAAAAACCATATTGTAATTGGAGAATTGTGGGGGTCAATGCAAAGAATTGATAATGTTTTTAATGCTGATCTTGTAGTTAAAAATGATTTACGAAAATTATACTTGAATATTTTTGAAAATATATGGATATACTTTAATTGGAATGATACAAATAATCATAACAAAATTCGCAGTAGCCTGATTTTAAACATGGCTTATAAATTGGGTTATGAAAAAATAATAAAAGATGCGATAGAGAAATTTAGGTCACCAATACAAAACATCCCTGCACACTTACGGTCTAGTGTTTACTACATAATAGTCCGTTATGGGGACGAAAATGACAATATAAAATTGTGGAGCATGTTGGAGAAAGAAACATTGCACGAAGAAAAATTGCGTATAATGACAAGTTTTTCAGCAGTTTTAAAAGCAAAAGATATTATTGATGTATTAGATTATTACACCAGTGACAAGGTTCGAAATCAAGATACACCACTATTAATTAGCCGACTTTTGGGAGAAACTAATCACCCAGAGATAGTATACAATTATATCGAACATCATTGGGGAGAGTTTGTAGACAAATATGGGAAAGGTGGGCATTTGTTGGCACATATGCTGGAATCATTAGCAATTATCAATGACACAGCAATACTGAAACATATGAAAGAATTCTTTAAAAAGTACCCTGCCCGCGGAACAAAAATGGTTTTATCACAAGTATATGAAAAAATAGAAGGAACTTTGGCTTGGCAAAAACAAGATCAGAAAATATTAAAAGAATACTTGTCCACCAAAACTTTTAATTCGAAAGTTTAGGCGGATAAATCCAAAAATGAAAAAAATTCATAGATTCATAACAGAATATCAAAAAACTAAAGATATTCTTAAAATAACTAATCTTGCATTTATTCATCAAATTAAAGATGTTTTGAAAATGAAGATTGGTGAAAATTGTATAATCATTGGTAGTGATCAAAAAGAGATTATGTCTACTATTAAAAATATCCAAAAACAATATATAGAACTCGAAATAAATAAAATAGAACAAAACAAAAAAATAAAGGATCAAAATATAGAAAACAAAAATGTAACACTATATATGGCAATATTAAAAAAAGAAAATTTCGAACTAGTAGTTCAAAAAGCCAGTGAAATTGGAATTACAAAAATAGTCCCAATTATTACAGACCGTACTGTAAAAACAGGATTAAGATACGACAGGCTTGAAAAAATTGCTCGTGAAGCCAGCGAACTTTCAGGACGAAATAGTGTAACTATTATAGACGAAATTAAATCTTTCAAAAATGCTATACAAAGTGACACAAATGAAACAAAAATAATATTTGATATAACTGGCTCAAAAATATATCTAATTGATAAAGAAACTAAAACCAAAAAACTAAAACCAAAAAGCATTAGCCTCTACATCGGCCCCGAGGGTGGCTTTACAGACCAAGAATTAAAATTAGCAAAAGACTTGCCTGCCGAGGTAGGAAATAACTTTCAAATTGTTTCTCTCGGAAATCTCACTTTGCGTGCTGAAACAGCATCAATAATTGCATCGTACCTGGCTATACAATCCTAGCTACACAAACGCGACAACTGTGACGGCCGTCAAAATTGTCGCACAAATAAAAAAACGAGGTCTTTCAACCTCGTTCTATTTTTTTAGATAAATTACCTTAATCAACAGGTAATCCATCTCTTCCGACTTTCTTTTGATTCCCGGAACTTTTCGTCGTCGGTGTTGGTGCCGGTGAAGATTGTACCTCTTTTCTCTCCTCAACCGAATAGTTAAAGAGTAAATACATTTCCATATTCTCCAATTCTTTATAAGAGATAGATGGGAAAAATTTCTTAATTTCCGGAGCTAACTCTTTCCATTGTTTCTTTGTGTAATGTTGTAAGGGCTTAAACACAGCACCTTGTAACCAAATCACACTGTCATTCCCTTTTTGAGAGAATCTTTCATACAATTCAGAATTTTTGGAAATAAACAATGAATATGTTGTACCTGTTCTGGCAAGATAAACATACTCATTGGTTGAAGGTATTACAACCTTGTCTGGTATAAGATCAATAATCCCCTCTACAGCTACCACTTTCGTTTGGGCGAAGGAAACACTCCCTGCAAACCCGCTGGCAAATATAGCCAGTAATACGATTACTAATTTTTTCATAATATTTTCTTTTTTTGTTTATTTAGTTTTTTCAGATTTTTATTGAATTGTATGTATTATATCACATATTCAAAATAATGCAAGGAAAGTCCTACTAGGGCCTGAGGCGCTATCCAGATAGCGCCTCAGGCCCTAGTAGATTAGATAAAGGCTCAAAATATGCTAATATCAAGGGTATGGAAGCATCTCGTTTTATACACCTACATACACACAGCCACTATTCCCTGTTGGATGGGCTTTCAAAGATACCCGATATGGTTCGTATAGCAAAAGAGTTTAATATGCCTGCTATGGCACTAACCGACCATGGTAATATGCACGGAGCCATAGAATTTTATAAAGAATGTAAGAAAAATGGTATCAAGCCAATAATTGGTTGTGAAGTTTATGTCGCTGAACGAAGTAGATTTGAAAAAGAACCTGGAATTGATAATAAAAGATACCATTTGATATTACTGGCAAAAAACCTGCAAGGTTATAAAAATTTAATAAAAATAGTTACCGCTGCAAATTTGGAAGGTTACTACTACAAGCCACGAGTTGACATGGAATTATTAGCCGAACATGCCGATGGGCTTGTTGCACTGTCTGGCTGTATGGGTGGAAAACTTTCACAAGCGATACTAAAAGGTAATGAAAAACTAGCCGAAGAATTGATTGTTGAACATCAAAATGTTTTTGGTAAAAATAATTATTTTATTGAAATCCAAGCCCACCCCAAAATTGCACGCGACCGCGAACTGCGAGATAAATTAGTAATCCTAGCGGAAAGATTTGATATACCATATGTCGCAACACAAGATTCACACTACCCATGCCGTGATGATCATGAAGCTCATCACACACTATTGGCTATAAATACTGGAACTGATGGCAAAAATACTACAAAATTTGAATTTTCAGAAGATGATTTTTCTTTAATAAATGAAGAAACTGCTTTAGAATATTTTAATGATTATCCACAAGCTGTATCAAATACAATGCTTGTTTATGATAAAATTGAAGATTATGAAATCGAATTGGGTCGTGCATATTTTCCAGAATATATAATTGAAAATGGAAATAATGCCGATGATGAATTAAAAAGACTAGCATATGAGGGTTTTGAATTTCGTGAATTACCAAAAACAAAAGAATATACAGACCGCTTAGAATATGAATTAAGGGTTATTAAAGACAAAGGCTATCCAGGATATTTTCTTGTAGTTGGAGATTTACTTCGATATGCACATGAAAATGAAATATTGACAAATATTCGAGGATCAGTTGCGGGATCATTAACAACATATCTTTTAAAGATTACAAATGTTGATCCATTAGTATACAAATTACCATTTGAAAGATTCTTAAATCCTGAAAGACCAAGTTTACCCGATATTGATATGGATTTTGCTGACAACCGCAGGCTTGAAGTTATAGCATATGCGAAACAAAAATATGGCGAAGATAGAGTTGCTCAAATAGGAACTTTTGGAACAATGATGGCCAAGGGTTCGGTCCGTGATGTAGCCCGAGCATTGGGTTATCCATACAGTATTGGTGATAAAATTTCAACACTTATTCCTTTGGGTTCCCAAGGTTTTCCTATGACAATAGATTATGCTATACAAATTGTTCCTGAATTACGTGAGCTTTATGAGAAAGACCCAGATACTAAAAAAATTATAGATCTAGCAAAAAAAATGGAAGGCTGTGTACGGCATGTATCTGTTCACGCGGCAGGAGTTGTTATTGCGCCTGCTCCCCTGACAGACTTTGTTCCAATTCAATTAGATCCAAAAGGTGGCGATAGAATCACTCAATATGATATGCATTATGTGGAAGAAGTTGGGTTACCCAAGTTTGACTTTTTGGGTATTCGAAATTTATCCATACTTGCTGATGCTGTAAAATTAGTTAAAAAAATCCATAACATTGATATTGATATTGATAAAATCCCAATGGATGATAATAAAACTTTTGAAATGCTAGCGCGTGGCGAAACTATGGGATTATTCCAGCTCAACGGTAGCGGTATGACCGCTTATTTAAAACAACTACGCCCTACAACTATTTTTGATATTAATGCTATGGTTGCCCTTTATCGACCTGGACCATTGGAAATGATTCCAGAATATATTATACGAAAGCATGACAATACGAAAATACGATATCTAGATCCACGAATGAAAACAATCCTTGACCAATCATATGGTGTGATTACCTACCAAGATGATGTCATGATGATTGCAATTGAGCTTGCTGGATATAGTTGGCTTGAAGCCGACAAATTGCGAAAAGCTATGGGTAAAAAAATACCCAAAGAAATGGAAGAGCAAAAAGAAAAGCTTTTAAATGGTTTTAAAAAAGGTGGTTTAAATGAAAAAAAATCGAACGATCTTTGGCATTTGATTGAACCATTTGCTGCATATGGATTTAACAAGGCCCATGCGGCAAGCTATGGTCGTGTAGCCTACCAAACAGCATATATGAAGGCTAACTACCCTGTGGAATACATGAGCGCGATTATGACTGCAGAATCCGGAGATGTCGAAAAAATTGCTGAAATTATTCAAGAATCAAAAAGAATGGGTATAACAGTATTACCACCGGATGTAAACGCAAGCTTTGGTGGATTTACAGTAGTAAATGAAAAAACTATCAGATTCGGACTATACACTATAAAAAATCTAGGAACAGACATTGCAAATGCAATTATTGAAGAAAGAAAAAATAATGGTATCTATAAATCATTAAAAGATTTTTTGACTCGTATTAATCACAAAAATTTTAATAAAAAATCATTTGAAGCTTTGGTAAAATCCGGTGCAATGGATAGTTTTGCTGAACGAGGGATGCTGTTGGGTAATACTGAAACAGTATTGGATTTTAATAAAAAAATCCACAAAATAGATGCCCCTGTAGGACCATCTTTGTTTGGTGCTACATTTATGTCGCAATCTAATAATTTGATTCTAAACGAATATGAGACTATGCCAAAATCCATGATGCTTCAAAATGAAAAAGAATTGTTGGGTTTATATGTTAGTGGACATCCATTGGACAAGTTTAGAGAAAAGATTGAAAAGCTGGGTGTCTCAATTAGTGAAATACAAATAAATAAAAAACAAAACGACATGGTAATTTGTGCTGGTATTATAAATGACATTAGAGATATTTATACTAAGAACGGTGATCATATGGCAATAATTAAAATAGCAGACTTTACTGGAAGTATAGAAGTTGCTATCTTTCCAAGAGTTTATAATAATGTGGCCGAATCTTTAGTAAAAGAAAGTTGTGTTGCCATCAAAGGCAAAGTCAATATCCGCAATGACGAAAAATCATTAATACTAGATAGCATAAAAATACTAGATAGAGTCTAAAGCTCTATCTAAAAAGCCCCAGATTATCTGGGGCTTTTTATTAATTCATTGCAAGAACTTTTTCTAGAGTTATAGGAGTATTTTCAATTGTTTTCATGATTGCGATGATTTGCTCTGGGTAATCATGTACAATAGAGCGTGGATTATAAGATTCTAGAATACTAATAGTATTTTTACCAGCATAATGCTTTGCAGTTTTGGGATTGTTACCTGTTAGATTTTTAGCAATTGTATCAAAGGCTTCAACATATGACTTAAAGGTAATTGTACAACTACCCCAACCGAATACATTATGCTTATAATCTATATTACCAGTTTTCTTCATAGTTACAGGACAAGTAACATTACCGCCTCCTGTTTCTTTAGTAGCAATAGCAGCCATAATATAAGGATCTAAACCATACTTTTCAGATGCAATAACCATTTCCATACCATGACCAGCAAGCTTCATCTTCTTCTTAGTATAGTAAGTGTCAATTTTTTTAGCCTTAAGCTCACGATCAATTTGAGCTTGATCAACTTGTTCGTCTATATTACCATTTAGAATTAATTCTATAGGATTATTGTTTTGGGCAGTACCTGGACTAATACTTGCAGGATTAATACTAATAGTACTTGCAAGAATCGTTGGCATAATGACTGCGCCAAAAAGTGAATGTGTGAATGTTTTATACATATATGGCAATTACGCTTTGCCGAACGGATCATGTCTGTATTTAGTTTAGGCGATCCAAAGGATTTAGCCTGAACTTAAAAAACCGTTAGCATTAATGCTACTCGGTTCTACATGTATATACTATCATAAATTGGTGTCCGAGTCAATAGCTATAACACATATTTTATATTCGTCAAACCATAAAACCCTTATTTTATAAAGGTTTTATGGAATATCCATTTGACAACTATACAAATTCAGTATCAAATAACACAGTCACAGTAAGGCTTTTCAGCCATTTTGAGTTTTTTTGACAAAAATAGACAATAATTTCTAATAAACCTTATATATTAGACTAATACCAGATTATTTAGCAATATCAATAGTTTTTATCAAATCTATAATATTTGACTGAGTGGCATATTCGAAATCATGATATAGCTTTAATCCTTCTTTTTTATATTCAACTAATGGCTCTCTTTGACCAAATGCACGCAAAGATGTTGATGAACGGGCATAATCCATAAGCTCTAAATGTTCTTGCCAATGAATATCTATAGAATAAAGTGCGATTCTGCGCAAAGTTTCATAAAAATTTTGTTCACCTACTAAATTTTTCTTTTCTTCTATTATATCTTCTATTTCTTTAAATGTAGTTTCTTGCATAATCATTTCTAATTCTTTTTCTAGATCTTCATGAGATCCTGCAAGAATATGTTTACGACGATTATAGACTGTGGTTCTTTGAACATTTAAAACATCATCAAATTCCAAAGTATGCTTGCGAGAATCAAAATGAAAACCTTCTATACGAGATTGAGCATTTTCTAATGTGCGAGATACCATGATATTTTCAATTGGCATGTCTTCTGGAAATTTAAACCTAGTCATAATACTTTTAAGTTTGTCTCCACCAAAAACTCGCATTAGGTCATCTTCAAGTGATGCAAAAAATTGTGTTTGTCCAGGATCACCTTGACGACCGGCACGGCCACGAAGTTGATTATCAATTCTACGAGCTTCATGGCGTTCGGAACCAATAACAAATAAACCTCCAAGATTTTTAATTTCATCATGTGCCTCTAAATTAAATGGTACACCACCTAGCTTAATATCAACTCCACGGCCAGCCATATTTGTAGCTACTGTTACAGCTCCCCTTTTACCAGCTAAAGCTATTAATTCACCTTCACTTTCATGATTTTTAGCATTTAATGCTGTATGTGGTATACTTAGAGCTTTAAGATAAGTCGATAATATTTCATTTTTATCAATTGAAACACTACCAATTAATACTGGTTGACCGGTTTTATGAATTTCTTTAACCTTTTCTGCAATTGCTCTAAATTTAATAATTTCAGTTTGGTATATAAGATCTGGATGGTCTTTACGATTTATAGGTTTATGAGTAGGAATAATAATTACACCAAGGTTATAAACCTTGCGAAACTCTTCAGATGAAGTCTCTGCTGTTCCTGTCATACCAGCAACACGCTTGTAAAATCTAAAATAATTTTGAAATGTAATAGATGCAACGGTTCGAGTTTCTTTTTGAACAAGAACATGCTCTTTTGCTTCAATGGCTTGATGAAGGCCATCGCTCCAACGCCTACCCGGTTGCAAGCGTCCTGTAAAAGTATCAACAATAATAACTTCATTATCTTTCACAACATAATCGCGATCAATTAAATAAAGTGCACGAGCTCGAACAGCATTTTCAATATGATGAACAAACCGAATTCCTTTTTCTGTATAAATATTATCAATATTTAAAGCTTTTTCTGTTTTATTTATTCCGGAATCGGTCAGTGCTATGGATTTATGTTTTTCATCCATTGTAAAATCTTCTTCAGGCATAAGATTTTTCGCAATAGATGCACATGTTCCATATAAATCACCAGATTCATTAGATTCAGAGGAGATAATTAGTGGAGTTCGCGCTTCATCAATTAAAATTGAATCAATTTCATCAACAAGAGCATAAACATGGCCTCGTTGCACAACATTGTCAATTGAAGTTGCTAAATTGTCCCGTAAATAATCAAAACCGTATTCATTATTTGTTCCATATGTGATATCAGCTAAATATGCATCTTTTCTAGAAATTGTGCGTAGATTATCATAATCGACTTTATAAGATGAGGCTTCATCTTCGGCATTTGTTTTAGTAACAGTTGAATCATAAATATATGAAACATTTTGACTATTAATAACGGACAAACTTATCCCTAATAAATTAAATATTGGACCCATCCATGCTCCATCACGACGTGATAAATAATCATTAACAGTCACAACATGAACACCAAGACCTGTTAAAGCATGTAAATATGCTGGTAATGTTGCAACAAGAGTTTTACCTTCACCTGTACGCATTTCAGCAATATTGCCACGATGAAGTGCTATGCCACCAATGATTTGTTCATCATAGTGTCTTTCACCAAGTACTCTTTTTGATGCTTCACGTACTGTTGCAAAGGCCACAGGTAAAATAGCATCAAGAGTCTCACCTTTTTCAAGTCGTGCCTTTAAAATATTTGTTTGTTGAGCTAGATCAAGATCAGTAAGTTTACTAATGCTTTCTTCTAAAGCATTGATTTGATTTACTAATATTGAAACAGACTTTATAAAGCGTGTGCTTTCATTTGGGAAAATAGATGATAAAAATGACATAGCCAGACTATAGCATATCGGGGTAACTTTGTAAAAATGTTTTTTCAGTCACACCTCATCCCCAACCCTTCTCCTTATCAAGAGAAGGGAGTGTGGTTATATAGAAATGTATAAAGTAATAGATATTATATTTAATATAAACTTATAGTATAAAGCTACAACATTCCCCTCTCCACTTCGTGGAGAGGGGTCAGGGGTGAGGTGAAATTAAAAAATAAAAACCCCCCGATAGAGAGGAGGTTTTATTAAAGAAAGAAATATTATTTTCTTTTCTTTGCAGCTACCTTCTTTTTTGGAGCAGCTTTTCTTTTTGCAGCTACCTTCTTTTTTGGAGCAGCTTTTTTAGCCTTCTTTTTTGCTGGCATAATGAGTATCGTAAAGTAATTCTACTAACGTGATTTGTGCGGTCTCGACCATTAATTTTAAAAAATAATTTAAGTCCGCATCACTATATACATTTTCTCGCAAAAAAATATTCTATGCAAGTAAAATATGTATTACCCTGTGGATAACTTGTTTTGTTAAAAAATATAATATGTACTTGTACACTAGTATGCTAATACATAGGCAGAAAATTAACGATATGCTACAATAGTTATATGAAAAAGATTATAATTTTTGTATTTTTAGCACTAATTTTAGGGTTTTTATTTTATTTTTTTAAAAATGATCTTTTAAAAGAAAAAGTTAAAAAAATCTATACTCCAAATAAAATATATAATGTTTTAATTGCAAAAGATTTAGAAGAAAGAAGACTAGGTTTGTCATATACAAAATCTTTAGATATAAATACTGTCGTATTATTTGATTTAGGAGCTCCCGGAAATTATGGATTTTGGATGAAAGATATGAATTATCCATTAGATATAGTATTTCTTGATGAAAATATGTTTGTAATTTCATTTATAGATGATGCTGATCCAAGCTCATACCCAAGAATATTTTATCCGCAATCCCCTGCAAGTTTTGCCATAGAAATGAATGCTGGGGAAAGAATGATTTCAGGACTTGCCAAAAATATAAAAGTATATTATAAATAAGTAGTGTATTCGGATAATTGCGCGACCTGAAAGGGAGTGAGGAAAGTCCGGGCATTTAGTCTTATTTTTAATAAGACAATCGTAGTGGGTAATACCCATCATGTGTAAGCATAGTAGTGCGAACAGAGACGAATCCATTTAGTTGGAGTGAAACGGCTAAATCTATACGAGAATGCAAGGCCGTGTCTACTTTATGTAGAAGTGTCGCAAAGATTTTAATAGTAATATTAAAACAAGATTAATAATTATCACTCTATTTATAGAGAACAGAATCCGGCTTATAGAATGCACAACGCAAGACCCACTAGCAATAGTGGGTCTTGCTTATTTATCTCTCGAGCTTTATACTAAATACAAGATATACTTAATAGTATTTCTATATGTATGTCGCCTGCTGGCGGCTGAACTCACATAGGCATTTGTGTTGGGGTCCTCACCCGCTAGCAGCCGGCAAAGATACAGAGAAAGCCTCTTATAATAAGAGGCTTTCTCTGTATCTAGTTATAAAGTTAAATGTTAAAAGTAGCTACTTTATAACTTTCAACTTTCTACTTTATAAACTTTTAATGTAATTCCCTTCTTTCCCTCGCTTTTACAAAGTAAACAATAATTCCAATTATAATAAGTGCGATCAGTAAACCAAGTAATGTAATTCGTCCTGTATTTCCAGCTGCACCTGTTAACAATACACGATTATTTAAATTATTATTCTCATAATTTGCATTTGGGTAACGATTCATAATATCACTATTATAACCATTGTTATAATAAGTATAATCAATAGGTTGTGTGACAACTTGATTAATCGGCTCACCTTGAACTTGCTGGTCAATATAAACTGTTTTTACTTCACCAGGTAATGTTTTATAAACATAATTTGGACCACCAGTATATGGAGTATGCGGATTATAAGAATAATTATCTAAAACTGTATTATTTTTATAAACCCAATTTGTACCATTATAATAACATGTACTATTGTAATAACATGAAGGATATGTAGGATTTGGATTAGGGTTTGGTGTAGGATTAACAGAATAATAAACCCAAGTTGTACCATTCCAATAACAAGTTGAATTATAATAACATGATGGATTTGTAGGTGTAGGATTAACAGGATATGTTACCCAAGAACTTCCATTCCAGTAACATGTACTATTATAATAACAATCTGGTTTTGTATTATTATTTTCTTTTGGTAAAACACCAACAGAAATTGTTTTTTGTTTATCATAATCAAAATAAGTACCACTACCCCAAGCATCTAATGTATAACTTGTTGTTGATGTTGGATAAATAACTTTTGAACCATCTACACTAACAGTACCACCTGGAGTAATCATTGCACTAACACAACCAGTAGTAGACCAACGAAGTGTTGTACTTTCTCCTGTATAAACCGATGATGCATCAGAATAAAAACTATTTATGACACAAGTTGAAGTTGGTGGAATTGTTGAACCAGGATAGGTTTTAACAATTACTTTTCCACCTGGATAATTTACTCCATTTATATTTGCAATAAGTTCGGCACAGTAAGATACACCAGCTGAAAGCCCAGATACACTGTTACGAACATATTGACTACCAGTTGTAGCTGTTAAAGAAGTTGAACCAGTTGTTGTAATAAGACTTGTACAATTTGAATTGTAAAGTTTATAATATGCAGTACCAACAGCCCCGTATGTATTCACACGGCCAGTCAAAGTCATTGAAGCTGTAGTTACAGATTCTTCACCCAAAGTTTCAATTCTTGGAGTACTTGTAGGATTACCTGAATCAGTTTGTACAACAATTCCTGGATCTGTAATTGGACCATCGTTATTAGTTGCAATGGCACGAATATAATAATTCATACTAGGTGTAAGCCCAGTAATAGTTTTTATAAAATAACCACTATTTCGTGTGGATGTTAATTCAAAACTTGATGGTATAGAAACAACACCAGAACCAAATCCTGGGTCAGTTGTATATTGAATCATCATTTCAGTATCAGAACCATTTTCTTGATACGAAACAGTTATTCGTATAGAAGTAGTTGTGATATCACTATTACTAGGAGATAAAACATTAATAGAGGGTTTAGCTGCAAAAGCAGTACCCACAAAGGCAAAAAATGCCAAAGCGATAAAAATTGTGGTTAATTTCTTCATATACGGCCATTATATCAAATTGTAATCATTTGTCAAGCAATTGGTTGACTTTTACCTCCAAACATGCTAAAGTGTAGGTCAAACTAAAAAAGACTTAAAATTATAAAAAAATGAAGAAATTGAAAAAATTAATGATAGGATGTGGCCTTGGCCTTTCCCTATTTACGATCTTTAACATCACAAACGCAGTTGCACAATCAGTCCAACAACAAAGCCCTGTTCTCGGCGACACTACATGCCTTTTGAAAGAAAAAGGAAATGGTATAGCCGGTGACACCTTCCTGGTAGAATTCCAGGTGGCTATTCAAACAAACGATACCTTTAAGGGGTTAGTGTTTGAATTCCAAGCCGACACCTTGAATGGTGCCGATACTGCAATTCAAACGGTCTTGGTTGACTGGCAAGATTTACTCGCCGGACAACTAGATTATTGTTCAAGAGTAAAGATGACTTCTCTTCTTTCTGGGAAAATTTATTATTCCGAAATTGAGTATTGGTCTTTAAAAGGACAATTATCGAGATTTGATCTTACACTTGGAACAAAAGCTATGACCGATGATGGCTGTATAATCATCGTTGATATCAATAATGGACGCCCTTCTGAGAAGGACACAACATTTTTTGATTTCCGAATCAAACCAACAGACAAATGGCGACCAACCGGTATAGTTAGGATAACAACTGGAGTTATAAAAGCCACAAGTGAATCACTTGTGGGTTACGGTCAAAATCAGACTGTTTACTGGAGAGCCCGTGGAATGAATGATAAGGGTGGAGATACTATCTACTGGGATGGCACAACAAATGCCACCGCTGGGGAGCCTATCATTGATCTTGACACAGCAATGTATCAATCAAATGATAAAGGTTATGTCTCATACCGTATATACGGTTCGAATCTACCTACCGATATCTGGGCAAAAGTAAAAAATGTAAAAACAGGAATCATTGATTCCATTTTTCTGAAGAATACCAAAAGCTTTCTTCAAGAAAGATTCAGTTTTACATTCCCAACTACCGGTTTTAGTGTTAAGTACGAGATAACATTGTGGGCAAATAATAGCCTTGGAATGAAATCCTCGGAAATGAGATGGTTTGTAACACCTGAAGAACCAGTTGGAACGATGATTAAATCGTTGCCTCCTGTAATTTTTTCCGGAGGAATAAAACCTATGTTCAAATACACAATGCCAATGGATAACAGATTCACTCAGGTGGATTTAAAAATTTGGAGAAATTCTGGATTAACAGGAGCTCCAATAAAATCTGTCGTCGTTGTACAAAACTTAACACAAAGTGGTGAATATGAAGGCGGAGAAATTCTCTTACCTGCCGGAAAATACTGGGGGCGATATAGTGTTGATGATACAAAAGGCATATGGCCATACAGTGACACTTTTGCATTTGAGGTAAAATGGGGGCTAGGATTTGAAAACATTTCCTCTTCAAACTTGCCTATCCAATGCAAACTGTACACAATCAATGGCCAACTGATTAGTGAAAACTACATAGTTACACCATCAGTCAATTTATTCGACTCTTGGTTACCTACTGGTTTATTAATTGCAGTGCCAATTGAGACTTCTGCACCATTCAAGGTGTTTAATCATCAGGAGGGAGGTATGTAAGATGAAAAATTATTTATCTTTAACAACTCTTATTTTTATCTGTTATCTTGTATTTGTCGCTGGAAGACTATCTTCAGAAAAGTTTGTTTATGAAGATGGTTATAATAAATGCCTAGATGATGTAAAAAATCAACTCGGCAAGGATTCCACACTGGTAACAATCCAGTATAAAAAGTGATGCGTTTGTGAAAATTGTTTTGAAGCCCTTTTGTGAAAACAGGAGGGTTTTTTTATATACAAAAAGATTCCGTTTTACACCTCATCCCCGACCCTTCTCCTTATCAAGAGAAGGGAGTGTACTTACATAGAAATGTATAAAGTAATAGATAATATATTTAATATAAACTTATAGTATAAAGCTACAACATTCCCCTCTCTTGTAAAGGAGAGGGACGGAAGGGTGAGGTGAAACAAAAAAGCGACACAGTATGTGTCGCTTTTTTGTTTAACAATTTTATACAGAATACATACAAGCACATTTAACTTTCTTTTGTTTCGCTCTAGGACCATAGTGTATTCATATGAATATACGCTATGGATTTGTATAATTTTATCGCGCATTATAGCGAGTAGGTCTTTTGAAATATAACTACTATAATTTGTATCTTGCAGAACAAGATAATCGACTAAAATCTTGCATACACATAAATGTGTACCAAAATCGTGTATCAATTTGATTAATTCCACGAACAGCTTCCGCTACCCGTGCCTTGTTACGACTTATTCCCTGTCACTGATCTTACCGTAGTCCCACCGTATGATGAGCCTTCGGGTACTACCAGCTCCCTTGAATTGACGGGCGAATATTCTCGTTAAACTACGAGTTGATGTTCCCACCGCACGGACGGATTTCCCGTATGCGGCGAGCTCTAATGCATATGTTGTTTCAATTCATACAACTTTCTTAAACCAGATTCTTTTAAATGATCACCGCGATCAATTAATAAAAACATTTTACAAAAAATATTAAAATCATTTCTTTTTGAAGGAAATTTCAAAATATATTTTTTAAAAAATGGAATTATAATTGTTCGTAATTCATTTCTATTATAGACTTCATATCGATAACAATTTTGATGATTAGGACGATTATCTTTTTGAAAATAAACGCTTCCACAACCAAAAAATTTTTGTAAACCATACAAAATTTCTTTATCTTTTTCGATAAGTTTCAAATAAAACTTTGGTTCTATTTGAACTCTACGAGTTAAAGAAACTTTTTCTGGATGACGAACATAGACAGTAAAACTGCCTTCTCCATCAACCAGTCCTATAATGTAATCTGGGTTAAAATTCTGCATAGAGTGAGTGCCTTCATTTGCTTAAATGCAAACTACTATGACTCAGCTGACTTCTGACGCTGCGTAAGTTTAATTATATCATACATATTGTATGATAACAGCATCAGATCTCCACAGGTCAGTTATATAGCTATTCCTTGCATCCCTATCATGTCTTTTCTAGGATCTTCGCTCTGCTCACCGCCTCTATGGGATTTCAGAGCTCGATCGACATTATTTTTAGATAGGGCTGTAATTTGCATCCAGATCCTCCATCGTAATCCTCGCGAATTAACGACTATCTTTCTGCTACGCTCTTTAGACGATAAAGAGGAATGGATTTTAACCATTTAGTTATATAACCTGCTGTGCGCTTTTATTGTGAGTACAAGACTTGAGAACGTATTCACCGCGGTATATCTGACCCGCGATTACTAGCGATTCCAACTTCATGGGGTCGAGTTTCAGCCCCCAATCCGAACTGAGGCATACTTTCTAAGGATTGGCTCAGGGTTACCCCGTCGCGACCTGTTGTATATGCCATTGTATTATGTGTGTAGCCCAAGGTATCAAGGGCCATGCTGACCTGGCGTCATCCTCTCCTTCCTCCCCCGCAGAAGCGTACAAAGTACGCTTCAAGTAAAAAGTAACAAGTTTATAAAGTTATAAAGAAGCTACAATGTAGCTACCTGATAACTTTCAACTTTAAAACTTTTCACCTGAAGCGCGCCTGTGCGCGCTTTTGCGGGGGCAGTCTCGTGTGACACTTGTAACACACGATAAGGGTTGCGTTCGTTTCCCCACTTAAGGGAACAACTCAAGCCACGAACTGACGACGGCCATGCAGCACCTGTCCAACTGTCCTTGCGGACGACTCACGTTTCCGCCGAGTCTTCACCTGGATTTCTAACCTTGGTAAGGTTCTTCGTTTATCATCGAATTAAACCACATAATCCACCGCTTGTGCAAGTCCCCGTCTATTCCTTTGAGTTTTAGCCTTGCGGCCGTACTTCCCAGGCGGTTCTCTTATAGCGTTAGCGTCGCCTCTCAGAGGGTCGATACTCCGAAAAGCAAGAGAACATCGTTTAGGGCGTGGACTACTGGGGTATCTAATCCCATTCGCTACCCACGCTTTCGTACCTCAGCGTCAGAACTGTACCAGTATATTGCCTTCGCTTTTGGTGTTCCCCATGATATCAACGGATTTCACCCCTACACCATGAGTTCCATATACCTCTTACAGCCTCTAGTCAATGCCGTTTCATTTCCAGTTTACCGGTTGAGCCGATAGATTTGAAAAATGACTAACATAACCGCCTACGTACACTTTACGCCCAATAATTCCGGATAACGCTCGGGGCTCTCGTATTACCGCTCCTGCT
>MFUO01000003.1:16932-27048 GCA_001786995.1 Candidatus Nomurabacteria bacterium RIFCSPLOWO2_01_FULL_33_17
CCCCTAGGCGTCATAGCCTTTGTAGTCCATTACACTACCAACTAGCTGATACCGTATAGGCTGTTCCTTTAGCGAAAAACTTTACTCCGGAGAGACTATCGTGTATTAGCCCATCTTTCGATGGGTTGTTCACGACTAAAGGGTACATTCCTATATATTACTACCTCGTTCGCCACTAACCAGCGCTCTTCTTCAAAATGTTGTTTTGTTTTGTATTGCTACTCGACTCCACTCGATCGATCTGAAAAGCAAGGTTCGTTCGACTTGCATGCCTTATCCACGCCGCCAGCGTTCATCCTGAGCTAGGATCAAACTCTTTTGAAAAACATCTAATATAATAAATTATATAGTGTTCACTAGAACGAAACAAAAGAAAGTCAAATATTCGTATTTGATTCTTGTTTCGTTTAAAAAATAAACTTAACTTAATTGCACTTGACCCTGTAGTAGATTTTGAAATTCAAAATTCACTACGGGGTGATTTATGTATTCTGTATAAAATTGTCAAAGTTCAAAGTGTCAAATTAAAATGCCCCCTTTATAGGACACAAAATAGCCACTAGAGACTAGTATACTCATGGCAATAAAAAAGTCAAGCCATTTTCTAGTTTAAAGTTCATAAAGTTATAAAGTTAAAAGAGCATCCTAGGCGTATAGCCCAAGATGCCTTAAATATAATGATATTTTTAAACTTTCTACTTTATAACTAACGTTACGATCCCCGAACAAAGTCAACGCAAATTTCTCTCATAGCCCCGCGGGTAATAGGCCCAACAATACCATCGTCTTTAACACCAAGTTCGGATTGCATTCCTTTGATAGCTAAAACCATATTAGCATCTACTATACCTGTTGCAGTATCTTCATCATAGTATCCAGCATTCATCATAACTTCTTGTAAGATTTGTACAGATGTACCAACGCTACCTTTTTTAATATGTTTAGTACCAAGACCAATTTCTTCGCAAGTTAAATTTTCAACAGTTGGGTCCATATCATCTTCCGGAATATAATAACTTTGTGCGGCAAAAACTGCACTGGTTGTAAAAACTAGCATCAGAGCCAAAAGAGAAATAAATGTTTTTTTCTTATTCATAGAAATAATTAACAATGTATAATGTGTACTATATATAGTATAACATGCGCAAGGTTTAAGGTGGTAGGTTTTAGGTTGTGGGTGTGGATAAATAATAAAGTGAATCAGCTTTTATATTAGCCACCTCACCCCGGTACAATTAAAATTGTACCTGCCCCTCTCCTGGCAATGAGAGGGGCAAAACTAAAAAACAACAAATACAGATGCACACAATGTAGCTAGACTTTCTCCCCTCTCCTTTCCATGAGAGGGGCAAGGCATATCGTAGATATGCCAGGGGTGAGGTAAAGGGGCTGAAATAGTAATTATTATTACAATAATTTTTTTATTTTACCCATCACATTATTCAAATTAGTTTCAACTTCTGAATTCCAAAATCGTAAAGTATTTAAACCAAAAGTTTTCATATATTCTTCTCTTTCTTTATCATAATCTTTATTATTCTTGTGTTGTGACCCATCTATTTCAATTACAAGATTCTTTTCTTTACAATAAAAATCTACAAAATAAGGACCAAAACTAACCTGCCTTTTAAATTTACACCCTATTTTATTATTACGAATCTCATTCCAAAGTATCAATTCTTGTTTAGTTAATTTTTTTCTTAAGTCTCTTCTGATTTCTAGTCTTTTACGATTGTTTATGATTCGTGGCATATGAGAATTATATCATTTTACAAAACACAAACCACCTCACCCCGGTGTACATAAATGTACACCTGCCCCTCTCCTGACAATGAGAGGGGCAAAATAAAAAAGCACCTCAACGGAGGTGCGTTTAATTCTTTAAAAAAATCAATCTATAATCTTTCCAGAAACAGTTATTGCAATTAAGATGGCCCCTATAACCAAGAAACACCCTGCAATCAAACTAGCTTCAAACGAAAAGTCTTTACCACCCAAATTGGTAGACTGGTTTTCAAGGGCGAAGATTCCAACAACTGACGCCAGTGTGCATATAATTATTAAAATTACATACAAATTCCTTTTTCTTTTTGTCATTGTTGTTTTTTTAAGTATCGTGATACATCAAAAAGAAATCTTAACCCACTATGTTTTAAACCAATATTGCCACCCATATTATAACCACAAAATCCAAATTTTTCCTCGTAAAAATAGTCATACCGGATATCTGAAGAAACGATAAGAGTTTTAGATACTTTATTAACCCAATAATCTTCCCAAATTTCTTCAAAAGAACTACCTTTTTGAGGATCAACAGCTTGCTGACAAAGATCCAATCTCCATACAGAATCATTAATGTAAATAAGTTGCATAGAAATAATGTTGTCCCCCATCTCAAAGATGGTATCTTTATTTATATACTTATTTAGTAACAGAGGAACCAAATCATCTTTAATTAGCCAATGCATAATTACATAATTAAAAGAATCATAACCAGCACCCAGATTGCTTTCATAAGAACTAGGCTGAGGCATTCTCTGTGATCTTGTTGAGATTGATACTCCAAACAAAACCAAAAAATAAAATAGTTTTTTCATTAGTTTTCTTTTTTAAGTTGTTGAATATTGACTTTTGAATTTGAATACATAATAGAACTTTTACATTTTCTTGTCAAGATTTCGCGACTTTCTCCCCTCTCAGCCAGGAGAGGGGCAAGGTATATCGTAGATATGCCAGGGGTGAGGTAAGGAGGTTAGGTGATGTAGGTCTTTGCAAAAATTCAACCATTATGCTACTATAAATTTGTATGGAACTCGTTGTTACTGCTCTACCTTGGACAATACTCGGAATTGCGATTCTTATAGTTGTGGTAACACTTCTACAGCAATCCGACGCTTCTTTAGGAAGCGCATTTGGTGGTGGTGCTGATAGCTCACTTCACAGAACTCGTCGTGGATTTGAAAAATTCCTTTTTATCCTGACAATAATCCTCGGTATTTTATTTGCCGGACTTGTAATACTTTCATTAGTATTAAAAACATCCTAAAATATAAAGTTCTAAGTTTGCATTTTATTGCAAATGTTTTCCTTCATACAAAAGATTAATATAGTCTATTTTAGATATACATTATAAATATATAATTCTATGAAATTAAAAAAAATCTCTAAATTAAAATCCAAGTGGCATGATATTGAACACGGAACTCACCTTTTATTTCAATCATTAAATAAAATTCAAAAAAAACTAATTATCACAGCATTGTCTATAATGGTCATTGCCGGTTTTATTATTACAATAAAAGCCCGTAATGTTATTTTGATTGAACAACCAATTGCAGGTGGACAATGGAACGAAGGATTGGTTGGTAATCCACGATTCATAAACCCAGTATTGTCTATTAGTAATATTGACAAGGATTTAACAGCACTTGTGCATTCTGGACTTTTAAAAAGACTACCAGATGGCAACTATGTTGGAGATTTAGCAGAATCATATTCGATAGATAAAAATGGGTTAGAATATACTTTTGTTTTAAAAGATGGTATAGAATTTCATGACGGTAAACCTGTTACATCAGAAGACATAGTTTATACTATAGACCGCATAAAAGACCCAGCAGAAAAATCTCCAAAATCTGTCGAATGGCAAGGTGTAAATGTAAAAATAATTGATAACCGTACTATAAAGATGACTTTGAAACAACCATTTGCCGACTTTTTAGATATTGCAACAATTGGAATATTACCAAAACATATTTATAGTAAATATAATACTGATTCATTTTCACAAGCTCGCGAAAATATAAAAGCAATTGGTGCCGGACCATATAAAATCAAACGAGTTACAACGAAAAATAATTTACCAAAAACTATAACATTAGAAAAGGCAAGAAAGGGGTACGAAAACGGTTATATTAAAAAAATTGTTTTTAATTTTTATGAAAACGAGGATGAGGCTATAAATGCATTTACAAGTGGCAAAATAGATCATTTGGGTAGTATCAATGCTCGTGATGCAAAAGATTTACAAGACCGTGGGTACACTGTAACACTTGCATCATTCCCAAGATTATATGGAATATTTTTTAATACAAAAAATTCAAATGTTTTATCACAACCTCGTGCTACAGAAATAATTGCCAGTGCTATTGATAAACAAGCTATTGTTGATTCTGTATTAAATGGATTTGGAAATATAACAGATGCACCAATTCCTGCAAATATAGCTCTCGAATTGGATTACCCGTATGCAAAAATTGACCTTGAAAAAGTTATGAAAGGATCTGGCTGGAAAAAAAATGAAAATTCTATTTGGGAAAAAACAATAACAAAAATAATTCCCGGAAGCAAAAAAACTGAAAAAAATACAGAGAAATTTGCCTTTACAATTACAACTTCAGATACACCAGAATTAAGAAATGGGGCCGAAGAAATAGCAGTACTTTTGAAAGAAAATGGAATATTGGCTAATGTGGCATCATTTGATAGCGCAACCTTAGAAGAAAAAATTAGAAATCGTGACTATGAAGCATTATATTATGGTATTCAAGTATCACGAGAATCTCAAGTTTATGCATTTTGGCATTCTTCACAGCGCGAACACCCAGGCCTAAATATTTCTGGATATACCAATTCTAAAATAGACACTATATTAGAAGAATTACAAAAAGAAACAAATCTCGAGGATAGAAATACTTTATGGAAAAAATTTGTAACTACATTTTATAATGACATGCCAGCAGTATTTATTTATTCTCCATCATATATTTATGCGCACAGAGAAAAACCATTATTTATAATGCCAACATCAATTCATGGACCAAATGATAGATTTATTAATATAAAACAATGGTATCTCCAAACAGAAAAAGTTATTCCTTTTTTACAAAAAAATAAAACATTAAAAGACTCATAATAGCCGATATAATTATCACAAAAAAAAATGACAATACAAAGAAACAATGGTCCACATAGACCAAACACAAATACAACAGTACCAGGATCAGAAAACACAAAAAGACGAGTAACAATAAATCCACCAAGTCGTTTTCATAACACAACGGATACAAATAAAATACAAAGAAATTTTATAAGAAATACAAATCCAAATAAAAAAACTCTGGGTGCAAGTTATCAATTTTCAAAATTTAACCGTAGTAAAGGCGGAACTATACCCCGTTCACTTTCAGCCCCTTCACTAGTAGAAAAATTTACTTCAAAAAACAAACATACCATAACACCCCCGAAAGATGGTGATATTCGAATAATCCCATTGGGTGGTGTTGAAGAGATTGGTAAAAACATGACAGCTATTGAAATTGGTAATGATATTATAGTTATCGATGCTGGTATGCAATTCAAAACTGAAGATACTCCAGGAGTGGACTATATGATACCAAATACTACATATTTAGAGGAAAGAAAAGATAAAATTCGGGCAATGATCGTAACCCACGGACACCTGGACCACATTGGTGGTATTCCACTTGTTATGGATAGAATTGGATCTGATATTCCAATATATTCTAGAAATCTTTCTATATTATTAATGAAAAAAAGACAAACTGATTTTCCTCAACTAAAACCCCTCAATTTTCAAACTGTTGAAAAAGATACGGTCATCACATGCGGTAATATTCGTGTCCGATTTTTTGGTGTAACTCATACAGTACCTGATTCTATGGGTATAATTATAGAAACCACATATGGTAGTATTGTTACACCTGGTGATTATAAATTAGACCAGATAGACGGTATTGTAAGTGATGAAGAAGAAGATGAATATGCATTTTTTGATAAAGAAAAAGTATTATTATTAATGACTGATTCAACAAACATTGAAAATGAAGGATTTTCATTAGCTGAAGTAAAAGTTCATGAAGGATTAGAGAGATTGATCAAATCATTACCCGGACGAATTATTATTGCGGCTTTTGCATCTCATATTACTCGTCTTGTAAAAATTGTATCTATTGCAGAATCTCTTGGTAAAAAAGTAATTCTTGATGGAAGAAGTTTAAAAACAAATATGGAGGTTTGTGAACAAGCAGGATTGTTTACACCTAAAAAAGATACAATTATACCAGTTGAGGATGCTGATAATTACCCACCGAACAAAGTTATAATTTTAATGACTGGAGCTCAAGGTGAAGAATTTGCATCACTTAATCGTGCTGCAAATAAAACCCATAAAAAATTTACTATACGCAAAGGTGACACTATTGTATTATCTGCAAGTATTGTTCCTGGAAATGAAATGGCTGTTCAAGGTTTAAAAGATAATTTAACTCGTCATGGAGTACATATAATTAGTTACCGTACAAATGAAGAAACAATTCATGCTACAGGTCATGGAAATCAAGAAGATATAAAATGGCTACATCGCAAAACTCATCCTAAATTCTTTATCCCAATTCATGGACATCATTCTATGCTTGTTCGCCATAAAGAACTTGCTATGGAACTTGGTATGTCAGAGGAAAATATTATTGTCCCAGACAATGGTTCTATAATTGAAATTATAGATAGTGGTACTAGAATGATTTTAAGAAAAGAAAAAGCTCCATCATCAATGATGATGGTTGATGGTCATTCTGTTGGGGATATGAACGATGTGGTAATTCGAGACCGTCAAATGCTTTCTCAAGATGGGATGTTTGTATTAATTGCCAGCGTAAATGCAACAACAAGAAAATTAGTTAAATCCCCTGATATAATATCTCGAGGTTTTGTTTATTTAAAAGAAAATCAAGATTTACTACGAGAAGTCAGAATAATTATTAAAAAAACAATTGAAAATAGTAATGTTGCATTAAATGATATTGCAATTGAAAATATTAAAGAATCATTAGGTGAACAAATTTCTCGTATATTATTTCAAAAAACTGCTAAAAGACCATTAGTTATACCAGTTGTAATTGCTTTGTAATATATGTTAGCAAAAAATATCTACACTAAAATCCTTTATATTGCATATTTCTTTTTCTCTTGGGGAATTGGTTTTACTGTATACTCTAATTCAAAAGTAATTGAAACAATTAGTGGATCACAATCAGGTATTGGTATTGTTTATGGTGTATCTGCTGCACTATCGTTAATATTATCCACATGGGTTACTCCACATTTAATAACATTTTTAGGTAATAGAAAAACCGTAGCTTTGGCTATAATATTGGGTCTTTTATCTTTAATAGGTATTAGTTACACAGACAATATTTTAATGGTTGCTATATCTTTTATATTATTCTTCGCTTCTCAAATATTAATTTCTTTTTCTTTTGATGTATTTTTTGAACACAATACACTTAATAAAAATGAAGCTCGAGCTCGAGGCTTAGTAATATCTCTCCAACATATAGGCCGAATGCTGGGTCCAATGTTAGCAGCAATTATTACAATCAAATCTGGACTTCAAGCTCCTTATAAAATAACTTTTATTTTATTTCTTATAACTGGAGTATTTTTATATCTAGCAACAATAAAATTTAAAGATAAATCGTATGTGCCTGTTTCATTTTTAAGATCTTTAAAGATAATTATAAAAAGACCAAATGTATGGAAGCCATTAACATCGGTATTATTACTTCATGTTTTTTATGCGTTAATGGTGGCATTTGTACCAATTTATTTATCAGATGTTCAGGGTATTCCCGATAAATCATTGGGTATATTATTTACTATTATGTTAATACCTTTTGTTGTTTTGGGTTATCCAATAGGTAAAAAATTAGATACTGGTGTATCTGGTAGACGCGCAGCACAATATGGATTAATAATTATGACAATTGCTACATTTGTATTTCCATTGATGCATACAAAATCATTAATTGTTTGGGGTATTATACTAGTAGTGTCACGCATTGGAGCTATAATACTTGAAACTGCTGGAGAAGGAATATTTTTCCGTAGTATAAAAGAAGAAGAAACAGAGCTTCTTGGTATTATGCGTGATATGCAACCAGTAGGATACTTTATTGCATCACTCGTTGCAGTTGTAACATTGTCTATTGGGTCAATTGAACACATTTTTTATGCTATTGGTGTGATATTAACTATTGGTATTATTATGACTTATAAAAGAAAATTATATGATGAGAATAAATAAATATTTAAAAGACAAAGGTTTAACAACTAGACGAGGAGCGGATGAATTAATCGAATCCGGTAGTGTTTATGTTAATGGGAAAAAAGCAGTTTTGGGACAAGATGTTAATTCTAAAGATATAATTGAAATTAAAAATGTTTCCGGTATAAAAGAAGAAAAACTTTATTATATTGCATACAATAAACCTATTGGTATTTTAACCAATAATGATGAAGCCGGTGACAAAGATATTTTAAGTGTCACAAATTTTAAAGATGAGAATAATAAAAATATAAAAGTATTCCCTGTTGGCAGACTGGATAAAGATTCACACGGATTAATCTTAATAACAAATGACGGACGAATTACAGACAAATTGCTTTCTCCACGATTTAAACATGAAAAAGAATACATGGTTACTGTTGATAAACCATACAATGATCTTTTTTTATCTCGTATGGAATCCGGAATTCGAATGGATGGTAGTGTAACCCGAGAATGTAAAACTGAAAGACTAACACCAAATAGTTTTAAAATAATCTTAACAGAAGGCAAGAAAAGACAAATCCGTCGTATGTGCGAAGCATTGCATTATGGCGTTGTCGACCTATATAGGTCTAGAATCATGAATATAAATATTGATAGATTGCCAGATGGTGAATATAGACATTTAAATACTACAGAGAAAAAAGTATTATTGGCTTTGCTTTATGTCCCAATGAAAGAAAGTCTTAAAATGGCTAAGGTGCGGATTCCAATAAAACCGAAAACTTCATCTCTACCCCCTCACGTAGAACCAAAAGCAAAACCTTTTGCCCCACGGACTTCCCGCGAATCAAATAAGAAAAATTCACGGACTCGTTCAAAGTCTGCCCGTCGACGGACAAAATAATATCTCCTTCTTTTAATCCGGCTTTCTCTGCAGGAGAATTTGGAATAATTGCCAAATCTTTAGGGTCTTTACCCGAGGCTATTAAAATTCCATAATCTGACGCAAGATTTAACTTACTTTGTAATTCAGTATTTACTTGTAAATACCGAATACCCATGTACGGTCGCACAATTGTACCGTCTTTTAAAATTGATTTAACGATAGAACGAACTGTATTAATCGGTAGTGCAAAACCAATACTTTGTGAACTTTGGACAACAGCAACATTAACCCCAACCACAAGACCTGACATATCCAACAATGGGCCACCAGAATTACCAGGGTTAATCGCAGCGTCGGTTTGAATAACTTTGTCTAAATTCTCTATTCCACCTGATCCATCACTTGCTGTTAATGTTCTCCCAAGCCCTGAAACAATACCCACAGATACAGAATTTTGAAACTCGGCTAGTGCATTACCAATGGCTACAACTTGTTCACCAGTTTCAAGTTCGTCCGAATCACCAAGTTTTAAATAAGGAAAATTTGTTCCAGTTATTCTCAAAACCCCAATATCCAAAACTGCATCTCGAGCTATAATAACAGCGGGGTATTTTTTACCATTTAACAATTGTACGGTATAATCAACATTGTCTTTATTAATAACATGTTTATTTGTTATAATATAGCCATCTTGTGAAATCAAAAACCCTGATCCACCACCGATATTCTTTTTTTCAGTACCATTTTGTCTTAAGACTTGCCTATTGCCTTCGTACACTACTTCATATTTGGGAACTTGTTGACTAATAATTACCGAGACAACAGCTGGATTTGCAATTTTAACAACATCGGTAACACTTAATTTTTTTATTGGATCAATTTGTTGCAAATCTGTAGATTTTGGTAAATCTGTCATTGTTGCAAATACTTTTGGAATTTTTTTACTAAACTCAGGAGTTTCTACTGTATTATTTAATGTTTCTAATTTAGCAAATAAAGGCAATAACAATTTTGGTTTAGCAAATACAATAATTCCAAATATACCAAAAACTAAAATTGTACCCAGTATAGAAGCTAAAAAAGATGACAAAAATCTTTTTGTATGTCTTTTGATTCTAAATTTAGGAAAATTAAAATTAAACTTGATTCTTCTATATAT
>MFUO01000004.1 GCA_001786995.1 Candidatus Nomurabacteria bacterium RIFCSPLOWO2_01_FULL_33_17
TAGTCCAATCCTGTTTCCCCTATAGCTACAACTTTTTCATTTTTAGCTAATTCCAAATATTTCTCATAATCAAAAACCTCATCCGGATTACCTGCCTGTCCGGTAGGCAGGTCATTCGGGTGTTGCCCTACAGTCGCCCATAAAATATCAGGACGATCATTGGCCATTTCAACTGCTAATTTAGATGTCTCATAATCAGTCCCAACAGTAATTGTCCCAATACCTGCATCTCGCATATTCTGTATTATCTGGTCTTTATTTTCCAAAAGTGGCGAAAGGTTTAAATGCGAATGAATGTCGATGTAATTTAGCTTCATGTTATTTGTATGTACCCCCACCTTATTCTTTCCTTAAAAACAACGGATGCTCGGGTTTTTTATTTTGTTTTATTAATTCTTGAATCTTTTGTGAAGTTTCAGGTAAAAATGATTTTAACATTTCTGAAATATTATATAATTCTAAAACCATTTCGGAAATTAATTCTTTGCCTTTTTGTTCATCTACTTTCACTACTTTGAATGGCTCCGACTCTTGGATTTTTTTATCTAAATCTTGAATTTTATCCCATATAAAATCCATAGCATGTTTAATTTCAAATTTTCCCAAATAATCCGAAAGTTCTTGAGATATTAAATTTTCAGAAAGTTCTATATGATCATCTAGGTATTTTTCTGAAAGAGTGAGAATACGCGATGTTAAATTTCCTAGTCCATTTGCAAGTCCTGAATTATAGGCATCTTTAAATCTTTCAATTGTAAATGGTGAATCTTCAAAATTTGAAATTTCACGAAGTAAAAAATATCGCAAAGCATCCGTATTGTAATCTTCCACGATAGTACGAGGATCAACTACATTACCAAGTGTTTTACTCATTTTTATCCCTGCATCACCTGTTATGAATCCATTTACTACTATTTGATATGAATTGGGCACACTGGCGGCCATTAACATGGCTTGCCACATTGCACCCTGAAAGCGTGTATTGTCTTTGCCACAATACTGCGTTGGAGTGCCATTCACCCAGTATTTTTCAAATAAACCCAACCCCTCCTCAGTCCTCCCCTTATCAAGGGAGGAAGTAGAACCCCACCCCAGTGTATTTATATAATTCGTCAATGCGTCAAACCATACGTACATGACTTGTGTATCATCACCCGGTACAGGTATACCCCATGGCATTTTTTCAACCTTGCGTGAAATTGAAAAATCTTGCAAGCCACTTGAAACAAAGTTTTTAATTTCATTAAATCTAAAATCAGGAATTATAAAACTTGAGTTTTTTTCATAAAATTCTAAAAGTTTTTCACCAAATTCAGAATATTTAAAAAAATAATTTTCTTCTTCAATTTTTTGAAGCTCGACTCCAAGATGATCAGGGCAAAATCCGTCATCATTCAATTCACTGTCAGTTTTTTCTGATTCGCAACCAACACAATACTTTGCTTCATAATTTTTTTTATAAATATAACCATTATTATAAACTATTTTCCAAAATTCTTGTGCTCCCATTTCGTGTTTCTTGTCAGTTGTACGGATAAAATGTGCATCAGAACTTATTCCAAATATTTCAAGTTGTTTTTTAAATGTTTCAAAACCAGAATCAACAAAATCTTGAACATTAAGACCTGCTTCCCGTGCTTTTTCATAAATTTTTATACCATGCTCATCAGTACCAGTATTAAAAAATACATCAAAACCAATTGATTTTTTATATCGTGCTATTGTATCAGCTCGAATAAATTCTAAAGCATGCCCCATATGTAATGGAGCGTTAACATAAGGTAGTGTCGTTGTAATATAAAAAGGCTTCATTTAAGAATTATCTGTATTTAATTTGCGAATCAAATCTTTCTTAGTTTCAACATCATTCATTAATTCTAATAAGAACAATGATATAGGCATTGCTAATACAAGACCCCAAAAACCAGCAAGCTGACCACCAATCAAAAGCGCTAAAATAACCATTAGTGGTGATATACCCGTTGTTTTTTTATTCATTAATGGCACAAAGACATATCCTTCTAATTGTTGAAGTAAAAAATAAAACAAAATAACTATCAATCCAAGCTGTAAACCACCTGATGAAAAACCAGCCAAAGCTGCAGGAATGGTTGCGAAAATCATACCAAAAGGAATAAGTTCACAAACCATTGTTAAAATTGCTAATATTAATGCATACGGAACATTTAGTAAATAAAGTACGACAAATGTAATAATTGCTATTAAAATAGCCAGAAGCATTTGTCCTCGAAACCAAAGTGTAATTTTACGAGTTGATCGTTGCCATAAATCCAAGATATAAACTTCATATTTTAAAGGAACTACGATTTTTAAGAATCCTTCTATGCCACGCTCTTGAATTGAAAGATAAAATGACAAAACAAAAATCAGAACTAGATTAGCAAGACTACCAAACAATGTTTGGACAATACCATAAAATGCACCAGAAATATTATTAATCAGAGCTTTTGTAGTAGTTGCAACTTGAGCTACTGGTAATTCTTGGCCGATAGTATTTATAAAATTATTAATACTTTTAATTGCATTTGGGTCAATAATTGTTTGTAATTTATCAGCTGGAACATATTTTACAAGGGTATTTAACGCATGAGAGATTTCTGAAAAAAGTGTTGGTAATACAATATAAGCTATACCCAAAAGACCAATTATCATAAATAAAAAGACTAAAACTACACTAAGAGTTCTTGGGAATTTATAGCGTTTTAAACGATGAGCAATAGCATCTACAAAACTTGCAATTACAATTGAAACAAGTAATAGGAAAAGTAAATTACGAATCTTGTATAATAAAAAACCTAAAACTATAAACAATATAATACGTAATATCGTTCCTGTAGTTATATTCACATGTATACTTTTATGGTCTAAACTCATAACTAAACTATACCATAGATTTGGCAAATTATCCAAGCTATATTTTTAAAATAGTTTTATCAAGTTTTACCCCATCAGGCCCAACGATGGCAAGCCTAAGATTCTCGGATTTTATTATTTCTTTGGCTATTTTTTGGATGTCTTTTGGTTTTACAGATAAAATCTCTTTTTCTTTGTCTTTCATTGTTTTTATTTCATTTTTTAAAATCAATTGCTGCCCATAAAATCCAGCTATATCGTCACTTGATTCTAAGCCCAATTTCATATTCCCTATTAATGAATTTTGTACTTTTTTAAGCTCTTTATCTCCCACTAACTCAATTGTTAATTTTTTTAATTCAGAAATTAAAACTTTTATAACTTCTTGTAATCTTCCTGTTGTTACACCAGCATTAATTACAAACATGCCTGTTTCATGTCTTGCAGTTATACCCGAGCTAACATAATAACAAACACCCATTTCTTCACGCAATTTGTTAAATAGTCTTGAAGACATACCTGCCCCAAGAATAGCCGACAATATGCGTAATGTTTTATTTTTAGGATTATTCCGTCCATATGATTTTAATCCTAACATCATATGAATTTGATCTGTCTTTTTATTTTTTATTTTAATTTTTGTTTTATCTTGTATAAAAGATTTTAATTTTTTATTTGGATTTTTATTATTTAATTTACCAAAAGTATTTTCTATTTCTTTGTAAACTATTTTAGTATCAATATTGCCAGTTACAACTACCACTGTATTAGGTGCAGTATATTGGGCATTTTTATATTTAACAAAATCATCTCTTTTCATATTTTTAACAGTTGTATGAGTACCAGCAATATTTCGTCCCGATGGGGTATCCCCATAAACAAGCTCGTCAAATACATCATGGACAAGTCTCGCTGGCATGTCTTCATACATATTTATTTCTTCAATTATTACACCTTTTTCTTTCTCAATTTCTTTTTCCGGGAAAATCGAATTCAAATATACATCCCCAACAACATCTAATAATTTTTTAAAATGTTTAGAATCACCTTTGGCATAATAACCTGTCATTTCATGATCAGTAAAAGCATTGTATTGGCAACCAAGCATGTCTAATTCATGTGAAATAATACTTACATTTGGGCGTTTAACAGTACCCTTGAAGCACATATGCTCTAAAAAGTGCGAGACTCCACCTAAATCCTTGGTCTCATAATCTGACCCTGTACCTACCAAAACCAAAACTGTAACTGTTGGATTATCCTTCATAGGGACAGTAACCACACGCAATCCATTTTTTAATGTGTTTAAATTATATTTCATAAAGCGAGTATAGCATGCTATAGAAAATATCTAAATATTGCAATCAATGTAACGGTTATCCAAAATATTTCTAAAAATACATTAGAATAATTCTTATCTTTAAGAACTCTAATACCCAAAAATACCCCAGCCAAAAGATTTGGAATTAAATACGACAATGAATCTGCACTGATAACACCAAAAACATTTAACATATATGTCACCATTAAAAGTAATGTCCCCGCCCAGCCAATTATTTTAATATAATTCATATGTAAATTAAAAAAATTTTAAAATTTCTGATAATTCTTTTACACTATCATCTTCAGTAAAATGACCTTTATTTTTTAAAATTGTAACTTTAGCATTTAATTTTTCTTCAAAAATTTTCTTATTTTCTTCTACATAACCAAAAGGTTCATTACTCGATAGTAGAACTTGAATCTTAGGACAAATATTTTTGACACGATCAAAATTAATTGGGGTCTCTAACCATGGACGTGCAATATTTATTATCTCCTCACCTTCCTCTGCTAATCCATCTAATTTCAACCAACCAGCAACAAACACAATTTTATTAATTTTTGTATTTTCAGATAGTGTCATTAAATATCGCATAATTGTCTGAGACCCAATACTGTGCCCAATTAAACAAATATCATCATCCGGTGTTCCAATAATTTCACTCAATTTTGAAACCCATTTATTAATATCTGGTTTATCGGTTTCGGGCATAATTGGTATAAAAACTTGATAGCCCTTAATTTGTAGCTCATTTAAAACCCACTGATACCAATCACTATTAGGTGTCCCACCCCAACGATGGATTATAAAAATTCTTTTCATATATTAAATCTTACCATAATGAAACTTTTTATAAAACATATATAACGAACTATCACGACCGTGATAGTTCGTTATCAAAATTATTTAAATATTATATTTTAATTTTAACGGCACTAAAAATTTTTATATTCTTTTTAATACCAAGTAGCTCTAAATGATTTTTAAAATTGTCAGTCAATTTACCTTTTCCAAACCAAACGCTTTGTTGAATCATTATAAAACCCCATAACTTTAATTGTTTGCGTAACCAGTCACGAATCTTTCTTTTTTCTTCTGGAATATCAAACATAACCATAACACCATCTGTATTTTCTTCTTTTTTAAAATACGTTGAAGTACTCTTAGCATTTATATATTTCTTATGATCAAGAACAATATCATCTTTGATTAATTTAATAAAACCTTGTTTTTTTAACCTATACAAACTTTGAGAAAATGCTTGTTTTTTTTGTTTATCTCTTCCTTCAACAAGATTTCGGAGTATTTTTGTTTGTAAAGACTTTGATTTACATGACAAAAGATGACTTATTATTAACTCAGTAAAAGTTGCTCTTTCCCAATATGGTTGTTTCATTTTTCTATTATAACTATTTATCACGGTCGTGACAAATAGTTATCAGATTTTTAATCATTTAAAAAGTGCTATAATATATTTATGAAAATTTCTGTACTAATAGTTGCACATAACGAGGAAGAATACATTGGAAAATGCTTGGAAAGTATTTTAAACCAAAGTCAAAAACCAGATGAGATTATTTTAATAGCTCATAATTGTACTGACAAAACTATACAAATTTCTAAAAATTATCCAACTATAAAAACTATAGAATACAACGGGCCTGCTGGTATACCATATGCACGCATAAAGGGTTTTGAAATTGTTAATGGTGATATAATTTGTTGTATTGATGGAGATGCATATGCACATAAAAATTGGCTAAAAAACATTATAAAGCCATTAATAAAAAATAATAAAATCACAATTGTTGGCGGACGACTTATTATGACAAATAATATTTTATGGAGACTAGAAATGATCGGCCAATTTATACGCCGAAAATTTTTAAACGATGAAATTTCACAATTTGCATCTGGTGGAAATTTTGCTTGTCGAAAAATTGATTATGAAAAAGTTGGTGGAATAAAACCAATTATAGAACTAAAAGATAAACTGAATTTATATTTTTGGGCCGAAGATTACTATCTTTCTCAAGCTTTACGTCAAATAGGAAAGTTCCACATTGCATGGAATGCATTGGTTTATACCAAAATGTCGCCCGAGCAAGAACCAATAAAAATTCAACCGAAATTAATAAAAAAATGGAATCATGATAATAATGCAATATTAAATTATTTTAAAAAATGATCTTAATCCTCATCATCTAAATCTAAATCAATTTCATCTTCATCTCCTAATATAGTTTCAGGGTATTTTTTTTCTTGCTCATCTCCTTCTTCTAATTCTATATCTTCTTCTTTAACTAATTGCTCTAAAGTTTTGTTTGGTATATCTGATTCTATCTCTTCATCATTAAAAAAATCATCATCTTTTTTAACAAATTCAGGGTCAGAATGATGATTTTCTAAATTTTCTGGTGCCATATTCAATAAAGATTAACTTTTAAATTTATTTTGTAAATACACAACGAGTTCACTAATTGATACTCTTTCTTGCTCCATTGTATCGCGTTCTCGTACTGTTACCATATTATCGTTGATAGAATCAAAGTCATAAGTAATACAATATGGTGTCCCGATTTCATCTTGTCTTCTGTATCTTTTGCCAATGCTTTGGGTTTCATCATATTGACACATAAAATTATCTGAGAGTTCTTCGAACAAACTACTTGCTGGAATAGACAATTCATCTTTTTTAGATAGTGGTAATATTGCAATTTGAATTGGGGCTATGTGTTTCGGAATACGAAGAACTATACGCATATCATCTCCAACTTGCTCTTCGGTATAACTTTGGCACAAAATTGCTAAAAATAACCTACCAACACCAATACTGGACTCGATAATATGCGGTAGAAAATGTTCTTTTTTTTCTTCATCAAAATATTCTAATTTTTGCCCACTGTATGTACTGTGTTGAGTTAAATCATAATTTCCACGTGCATGAATACCTTCTAATTCTTTAAAACCAAACGGGTATTTAAATTCAATGTCATACGCTTCGCGTGCATAAAAAACCAAATTTTCATGTTTGTGCCATTGCAAATTTTCTGGCTTTATTCCAAGAGACAACAATGATTTCCATCGAAATTCTTTTAAGGCTTCATACTCAACCATTTCTTCTTCCGGCCTTACAAAATATTGCATCTCCATTTGTTCAAATTCTCGAGTTCGAAAAATAAATTGTCGCGCTGAAATTTCATTTCTAAAGGCTTTACCAATTTGTGCAATGCCATATGGAATTTTTTGACTTGTGGTATCTAAAACATTTTTATAATTCAAATATATACCTTGGCATGTTTCCCCACGAAGATATGTTGGATTATCATTTTGTTCTGTAAAATCTCCAAGATTTGATTTAACAAGTAAATTAAAATATTTGGCTTCGCTATATTCATCTATATTAAAACCTGTTTTTTTTAAAGCTACAGAATTTTTTTGTAAAAGTTCATTAATTTCTTCGATACTCATTTTTTCATCAGCTACAACACCAATCTCTTCTAAAATATGATCAGCCCTGACCCTGTTTCCATTTTTCTTATTTTCCATCAAAGGATCCGAAAATCCAGAAACATGACCCGAGGCTTCCCAAACTTTGGGTGACATAAATATACCAGAATCAAGACCAACAATATCGGGTCTTTTTTGAACCATATTTTTCCACCAATGATTCTTTATATTATTTGCCAGAAGTACGCCTATTGGCCCATAATCATAAACACCGCTAAAACCACCATATATTTCACTGGATGGGTAAATAAACCCTCGTCTTTTAGTTAAATTAACTACTTTTTCAAATAAGTCTACATTTTCTTCTTCCATTAAACGATTATACCATAATTTTTTTATAGGAGTATTATTGTATAACAATTCCATCTTTTGATGTACCGTTAGAAATTTCAGTTGTTATATTGGGATGAATAGCTGTAACTTCTTTATTAGAAAATAAATCAGTTCCATTAAATCGAATTCTTTGTAAGATTTCTGGTGATAGACCAAGTTGAGAAAGTGATGGAGAAAAAGATAATTGAATTGCTGCAGACCGTGGTGCATTTGTGTTACCAGCACCAGATTCAATATTTCCTAAATTCCATATTATTTCACGAGTATCTGGATTATATGTTACTTTTTCACCAGCAGTAACTTTACCAACCCATTTAACATAAAAAGGAATTTTTGAAACAAGTTTACCACCTGTTATATCATTATGAGTATTCTTTAAAGAAAATGTAATTTGATATATAGTTTCTTTTTCAACAGTTAATGGAATCATCCCCGAAGCATAAATATTTAAGACACTAATGGTTGGTTCTGTTGCAACACGTACTGTAGCAGTTTCAATATTTTGAAGATTTTGTACTATACCACTACCGTCATCTTTTATACCACTAAATGACAACGATAAATTAACCAATGGATCTTTAACAACAACAGGACCATCCGTACTTTTAGCTAATGCACGAAATGTAAAATTAAGAATACCATCGGTACCTGGTGGGATTATATTTAGTGATTCTTTTGTATTTTTATCCCAAAACATTTCATTTTTTGCAGAATCATAAAATCCTTCTACAGGAATAATTGATAATTCATCGAGTGCTGATCCACTAATATTTAAATGAAAAACTGGATTAATAATAGGTACAGATCCACGATTACGATATACTATTTCACCTTGAATATTAGTATTTGGATTAACAGCAATTGTTTTACCTTTTTCTGTACCCAAAAGAATATAAACATCGAGAATTGGGCGAGTTAGTGATATAACATGTGTTCTTGATACATAACTTGTTTTTATATTAGTTCCACTAGAATCAAGTGGAACACCTGCAAAAAAACGAAAAGACCTTTCATCCCCTTCTTGTGAACTAAATCTTCCAGTAATAATTATATCTTCATAATCACCTTCATTTTGTGTATTGATAATCCAAGTCCCTACACTAAAACTTGGTTGTTTAGAGAGTGATTCAACAGTAAAATCTCGTGGAAAAACAATTGATATAAGAGACCCTATTGGTAAAGATTTAGTATTTTGACTAATACGCAAACGAAGAGTATAAAGTTGACCTGGTGAAATTTCATTAGGAGCATCAACATCTAAAATTATTGGTGAACTTGATATACTTAGAGCTGATTCTGCAATTTTAGTATATGTTAATGTTGAATCTGGAAGACTATATTCAAGAGTTGCTTTTATATTTTTTGTACTACCCTTTTCACCATACAAAACAACTGTAATACTTTTATTAATTTTTTCTCCTGGAGCAATATCAGGTAAATCTAACCGAACAAATTCAAAATCTTCACGAAGTAATTCTTCGCTACCCCTGGGGTATTGTATTTCCATGTGAACATTTTTAAGAGCAGTATTATTACGATTTACAATTTGGATAGATAAAGGTAATGATTCTCCACCTTTTGAAAAAGGAGCAGTTACAATTTCTATATCAATATGTTTTGATATAAAATCTTCTCTTGATTCAGAAAAAAATAAACGATAACCTGCATATAAAAATGCTAATAACAACACAATAAGAGAAATCATAAAAAACTTTTTTGCAAAAGAAGATTTTCTAATAATATTCTCATTATTATCTATATTCTCTGGTATAAAAGGTGTTCTTAGCTTAAATGATGTACCTGTTAGTGGATGATGCTCTAATTTAGGTACACTGTGTGATGTACTATACAAATCATTTTCTTCTTGATTTATAAAATCATTTTTTTCTTCTTTAGGAATCATATATTCATTATAGCAGAAAAATTTTTAATCTGCGATAAAGTAATCATATCTCCATGATTTTTATGGGTTAAAAATCACATTTGCTAGGCCATTTTCACTTAAAATGGTTACATATTCTTTTATTAGATTATTTTCATTATAGTCAACAGTTTCATCAACTAGTTTAGCTTCTTTTCGATATCCTAAAGCTGATAATAAATTCAATGCATTTTTATAAAAAATTTTATTACTATTCGAATCCAAAACAATATTATTTTCTAAATAATTAGATAATGAAACAAATAATAAAAATGAATTTATATGTGGTGCCCCGATAGGTAATAATTCTTGAATTAATTTTGTGGTTTTATTCAGAATAAAATATGCTTCTTTTTTATATAAAAAAAATCCCTGATTATTACTAACAGCTCGAACTAACCTATACCCAGTTTTACCATGAACAACATCAACGGAAATATTACAAAATCGTGTTATATAGGAACGAAGTTTTGATTTTGGTCTTTGTAAGCCAATACCGACAATATTGATAATTCCAAATTCTTTCGAGAAAAAAACAAATTTCTTGTCCCATTCTTTATGGTTGTAAACATCCAAAACAATTCCATTCATTGTATATATGTCGTAAGCCATAAAATTTAATTTATATCTATATCAAAAATTAAATTATCTATCTTAAAGACAGACCCATTTATCTCCTCTCCCAATACCATCTCTTTTGCCGATACTTCACTAAGTAATGCTTGCTCCCAAAAATTTAGAAAATCTTTCCCTTTATCATTTGTTTTTATTTGAACTGTTATTTTATCATGGGCTTTTAATCCACGGGCTTTACGCATATCTTGGACAAATCTTACTAATTCACGAAAATTACCTTCGCTTTTTAATTCTTCATTTATTTCTGTGTCAAAATCAACCTTGTCACCAATGACGACACTTTCTACATTTAATTCATCAGCGACGATCACAATATAATCCATAGATAAATTATCTGTTATAAAAAATGTTCGAAGTATTTGGCGAACAGGAATACCATATTTTTTTCGAAGAGAATGTCCAACAGTGCAAATATCTTGAACTTTCTCCATTGTTTCTAAAATAAAATCAGATTCTGGTATACCAAAATAATCGGGCCAATTTACTAAATGCACGCTTATTGGGTCAGATTCTAATCTTAAATCTTGCCATAATTCTTCGGCAACAAATGGTGTAAATGGCGCCATGATTTTAGCTAAATTTTTTAAAACAAAATACAATGTATTATGGGCATCCATATCACCCCCACGAATTCGCAAACGCGAACGACGAGTATACCATGTTGATAATTCATCTATAAAATTTCTAATTTCTCTTGTTGGTGGAAGTAATGAATAATTATCCAATGATAAAGTTGTATTTTTTATAAGATTCATTAATTTAATTAATATCCATTTATCCAATACATTATTGCTATTTGGTATACTAAAAAGATTTTCTTTTGTTTTGTCACGATAAAGATCGTAGAAAGCATAAACATTACGAAGAAGATTAAAAACTTTTTTAATTACTTCATCTACTGTTTTTTCGTCAAAATTTTTAAAATCCCCTGGTTGGTTAATACTATACATCCAAAAACGCAATGCATCAGCTCCGAATCGGTTACACAAATCCCATGGATCAACAGTATTACCACGAGATTTAGACATTTTTTGTCCATCTTTATCCATTACAAGCCCAAGACAAATTACATTTTTATATGCTGGCCCGCGCCCCATAAGAGCTGATACAGCATGTAAAGTATAAAACCAACCGCGAGTTTGGTCTATACCTTCACAAATATAATCAGCAGGAATTGATACTTGGTCTGTTTTAAAGGGATAACCATCTTGGGCAAATGGCATACAACCAGAATCAAACCAACAATCCATGACTTCGGGAACTCTTTGTAATTTATTTCCATTTTTATCATAAACTGGATAATCATCAATATATGGCCGGTGTAAATCAAGTTCATAATTTTCATTATGTGGCAATGGAACAAAATCTAATTCTTTCCATTCGGCGTTTTGTGAATAATGAAAATCTTCAATATTATTAGGAATTTCATTTTTACTCAATCCTAAAGAACCAATAACCATATTCAAAACTGGCCCACCATGGGAAAAAATTAAAATATTTTTGTTTTGATATTTTTCCTCAAAATCATAAAGCGCATTCATGACTCTATTTTTTACATCTTGATAATTTTCTCCATCTTTATTTTCTTTTATGTAGCGGTCTTTGTAATTTGAGAAAAGTCCCAAGAAATCACCAAGATCACGACCTTGGTAAATTTCCCCTGGATTCATTTCGCACAATCTTTCATCAAAAATAATCTCATTTTTGTCATACCCAATTACATCCGCTACTATTTCAGCTGTCATTTTTGTTCTCAACAATGGCGAACAAATTATAAGATCTATATTTTTATCTTTCAAACCTTGCGCGGAATTTTGTACTTGATCTTTACCCTTTTCAGTTAACTTTACAATACTATTTGGTTTTGAATCCCAAACATTTTTTATATTATTTTCTGCTTCACCATGACGCATTACAAAATATTTATTTCCAGATTTTTTTGTAGCGGCCTGCAAATCTTTATGATTCGTAAAAATATGTTTTTCTCCGTTTTGCCCTATCCAAACAGGTAATGGCGTACCCCAATATCTTTCGCGTGATATTGCCCAATCTTTTACTTCGCGTAGCCATTCACCAAATCGTCCATTTTGAATATGCTTGGGTTCCCAATTTATAAAATCATTATTCATGACCAAATCATCACGAAGCTCACTCATCCGGATGTACCATGAATCTCGAGTATAATAAATAAGTGGAGTTTGACAGCGCCAACAATATGGATAACTATGTTCGTATTTTTCTTTTTTAAACAGTAGTCCACGATGGGCTAAATCTTTAATTATATCAATTGCGACTTGTTCATCTTTTACAAATCTATTGCTCAATTCTAATTCATCAGAATTCATTTCGGAATTAAAAGTTCCATCTAATCCAACTAAATGATATTTTGGAAGACCAAGTTTTGTACCCAATTCAAAATCATCTTGTCCATACATAACTGCTGTATGCACTATCCCAGTCCCATCATTGGCATTTACGAAACCTGCTTCATAAACTTTGTATGCTTTATCTAAATTTCCTGTCTGTCCGGTAGGTAGGTCTTTTTGCTCGTGAGATATTTGATTAACAAAAAATGGATACAGTGGTTCATAAGATAAACCAATTAAATCTTTACCAATATATTCTTCAACTATTTCATACTCTCCATCAACTATACTTAACCTGTCTTTACCTAAGATCAAAAAATCTGCATCTTTTTTAATTTTTACATACGACAAATCAACATTAACAGCCAATGCAACATTACCGGGTAATGTCCAAGGAGTAGTAGTCCAAGCTAGCAAATATGTATTTTCTTGTCCAAGAATTTTAAATTTTGCAGTAATAGATAAATCTTTTACATCTTTATAACCTTGCGCTAGTTCATGTGATGACAATGCTGTACCACACCTTGAGCACCACGGCACAATTCGATAGTCTTTATAAAGTAAATTTTTCTTATCAACTTCGGCTACGATATTCCAAAGTGATTCTATGTAATTTGATTCATAAGTAATATAAGGATTATCTTGATCAATCCAATACCCAACTCTATCAGTAAATTTTTGCCATTCATCAATATAAGTCCAAACGCTTTTTTTACATTCATTATTAAAATTTCCTATTCCATATTCTTCAATTTGTTTTTTGTTTACAAAACCAAGTTCTTTTTCAACTTGTAATTCAACTGGTAGTCCATGTGTGTCCCAGCCACCCTTGCGACCTACATGGTACCCCTGCATTGTTTTATAACGAGGTATTGCATCTTTAAAAGCTCGAGCTTCTAGATGATGAATTCCAGGACGACCATTGGCAGTAGGTGGCCCATCATAAAAAACAAATTCACCATTTGGAGAATCTTTTTCCAAACTTTTTTCAAAGATTTTATTATCCTTCCAAAAAGACATGATTTCCAACTCATGCTCGTTTATTGATTTACTTATTTTCTCTTCTTTCATATAATTTATATTATCCAAATAAAAACTCGTCCACATACAACAAAACAAATTGTTATATAAGGACGAGTTTCACTCGTGGTACCACCTTAATTACTTCTCATTTACTGGATTCTAATCCCCTAAATTAGGGTTTCTTTCCAAAGCCTGCCTGCCTAAATTTTACAAATTTTAGTAGGCTCCGGGGCGATACTCCCATCATTGCTTATATTTAAATAATACCCTATAGGATATATATTGTAAAGCTTATTTTTTACCAGTACTACCAAACATTCCAAGACCACGAGCTGATTCACTTAAAGTATCTGTTTCCTCTAATTCACCAATAACAACTGGCATAATGACAAGTTGAGAAACTTTGTCACCAACTTCAAAAGTATAAGGCTCATTTGATAAATTTACCAAAAGCGTATTATATTCACCCCTATATCCAGCATCAAAAACCCCACCCATATGATGAAGCCCAGCTTTTGAAATACTTCCCTTGTCCATTATAATTCCTCCATACCCTTCGGGAAATTCCAATGCAAATCCATGCCAAAACCGATAATGCTCACATGGCTTTAATGTAACCGTTTCCATTGCATACATATCCATCCCCACATCTCCCGGATGAGCATAACTTGGCAACTTTGCATTATCTTTTAATCTTTTTACTTTTATTTTCATCCACCTAAACTTTTCACTTATATAATATTTATTTTCATGAAAAATACTTTAATTTATTAATTATACCAAAGATTTCTAATTTAAAAAAGTTTTGGCGGATTCATTTTATCTTTAATACTTTCTTAATATTATTAAATACTTCTTCATGAATGTCTTCGCGGGTGCGGATGGATTTCTTTTCAGCACAATCTATTTTAATAAAGTTTTTAAGTTTTGTTGCCAGCCACATTGCGCTTTTGCGAGAATTTATTAAAAAATCTTTGTCGGATTCATGAACATCTTTTTTATTTTTTAAATAAGACCTTTTTGTTTTTTTATTTCGTTCATCAATTAATTTTAATATAATGTCTATTGGCAAACTAAGATACAAAACAATATCCGGTCGTGGAATTTTAAAAACTTTATATTCCATCTCGTCTAACCATTCTAAATATGCTTCGCGTTTTTTATTACTTTTTATTTTACCACCTTGGTGAATTTGATTAGCACTAACATAACGGTTAGCAAGCACAATATATCCCCCATCGAGCCATTTACGAATTTCACTTGATGATTCAAATCTGTCCGCAGCGTATAGCACTGATGCAATTTTAGGATGAACTTTCAAAAAGTTAAAATACTGTTCACTCAAGCAATGCCCAATAAATCCCCCAAAGAAATTTTTATAATATTCAGGAAAATCAACGGTTTTTATTTTAAAACCATCTTTTTTAAGTCTTTTGGCAAGTAAATCAATTTGTGTGGTTTTACCAGATCCATCAGTACCATCTATTACAATAAGTTTTCCTTTTTCTTTTTTATTCATCCGCCTAAACTTTTCACTTATTATAATATTTTATTTTTGTAAAAAGTAATCTAATCTAATAATAATTTCTAATTTAATAAAGTTTTGGTGGATAAACCTAATTCTTTAATTGCATTTAACATATCATCTGGTAATGGGGCAACAAAATTAACCATTTTTTGGGTTTTTGGATGAGTAAATTTGATTTCATACGAATGAAGTGCTTGGCGCTTCATATTTAAAAGTTCTGGTAAATAAGATGCATATAATGAATCACCAATTATTGGATGTTGAATGTATTGCATGTGAACACGAATTTGATGAGTGCGACCCGTTTGTGGATAAATAGAAACCTTTGAAACACTGTAATTTTGTCCATCGAGGCCTGTTGTTTTACCATCACCAGATACTGTGTACATAGTTAATGCTTCTCTTTTTTCTCCCCTGGCATGCACGCCGGCTGCCCATTTACGAATGTCTTGATTTGAACGCCCAATTAATTCATCTACTTTTCCACGAGTATGTCGAAATGATCCAAAGACTAAAGCTTGATAATGTTTTTTTACAATATGGTCTTGAAATTGTTTTTTCAAACTATCATAAGCATTTTGTGTTTTAGCTAAAACCATAATACCACTGGTATCGCGATCAAGACGGTGAACTATACCTGGTCGCATTATCATTTCTCCACTATCCACGGTCAAAGGCTCTCCAACAAATTTCATCGCAGGATTATATTCCAATACCATGTTTGATAAAGTATCAAATTCATTCTTTCCATCTGGGTGTACAGTAAGACCGGCTGGTTTGTTAATAACCATAATTGCATCATCTTCAAAAATTACCATGTCTTTAAATTTGTTCATCCCGTTAGAGGCAGGTCACGATCTATTTATATAGAAGAAAACCTAACCAAATTAAACTAATACTAATTTTTAAAAACTTCCCATTAGAAAATATCGTGATCGTGGCCTCTAACGGGACAGGTACCCCAAGCATACAATAAAATCGACTTTTATCATAACTTTGACAAATCCTCCTGTTTTTGGTTAAATACAATAAATTGAAAAATATGAAAGATGAACTAATAGAAATCAAATTATTTCAAAAATCTACAAAAATTGGAGAAATCCTGAGATTAATGAATAAAGCTATAGAATCAAAAAACTACTGGCTAACAAAAGATTATAAAAGGGCAATATTTTTGTCTTGTCTATGTATGGATTTACCATTTCTAATTTTATACAAATCAAATGTAGATACTAAATTAGATGTTGCGGCATTTGAAAAAACAGAACTAGCAAAGAGCTATGGTAGTTTGGTTAAAGTTATATATACACCGAATCTAAAAATAGATGAAACTATCTTAAATAAATACAAGACTGAAGTAGAAATAATTTACAAATAAAAACCCCAGAAATGGGGTCTTTTTTAATCGCACACCTCACCCTACCCTCTCCCCAAAGCGGAGAGGGAAAAATCACACTAGAACCAACCTAGAAGAAATGCAAAAGTAAACAACACTCCGAGTACACCAAGAACAGGATGAATTTTCCAAAGTATAATGTCGGCAATGATTATAAGACCAAAATATACATAACCGATGGATTGAATAGTTGTTAAAACTTTTGTGAAAAACATATTATGCAGTTGGATTATTAATAACGCTGTCAGCTACTATTCCATTTGCTAAACTACGCGCTGGCAATTCGCTGGGTTGTGGAACAATAGGTGCTACTGATCTATCTTCCATTAATTGATTTTCTTTACCTCCCATTAACAAATGATAAATATAAACTTGTGCTATCAAAACTGTTGGAATAGCCCACAAAAGACCAATAAAGATTGCAATTAGACCTAAAATTTCAATAAGTAAACCAATTATTACTAAACCAAGCAAACTCCAAACACGGCCTTTTGTAAGTTCAAAAGATTTTTTTATACTTGCAATAGCCCATGACCCTGTATCTAAAGTATAATATTTTGAAAATGATACACGAATTGCTAAATGAACTGTAATTATAAGTAAAACTAACCCAATAATTATTGCAATAATAACAGCAATAGCATTACCAGCCATAAGACCAAATGCACCCAAGAATCCAAATAGTAAACCCCCAACAAAAATAGCCGGTAAAAGTACCAAAACACTAACGACACATGTCCATAATGTTTTAAGACCAGTTTTAGGCCAAGTGAAAAAATCTTTCATTTTTACTTCATACCCACGAACTATTTTTAAAGTTGCAGAATACATAGACATCATTAAATATATAGATATTATATAACCAATGATGTATAAGATGCCTTGGAACAAACTAATTGTTTCATCTTCTTTAATTTTTGGCATGAAGATGAAGCTCGCTACCAAATAGACTAAAAAGAGTACAAGAAATGACCAAAAATGTTTTTTAGCATTTTTGAAGCCAAAAGAATATATTTCTTTGGAACTTAAATTTTGTGTATTCATCCGCCTAAACTTTTCACTTATATACTATTTATTTTTGTGAAAAGTAATTTGATTTAAATTATTAAATAAGAACCCTAACTTAAAAAGTTTTGGTGGATTCATATACCCAAATTATATCATATTTAATCAACAACTTGTATACCCATAGAGCGTGCAGAGCCAGCAACAATTTTTACCGCTCCGGCTAAATCTTTTGCATTTAAATCCTTCATTTTTCTTTTTGCAATTTCTTCGGCTTGAGACATAGATATTTTACCTGCTTTACTAGTACCTGGTTTGCCAGCTCCCTTTTCAAGACCAGCTGCCTTTAATATCATTCCTGTAACAGGAGGAGTCTTTACCATGAAATCATAAGATCGATCTTCGTAAACTGTTAGTTTTACGCTAACGGTCTCACCAAGATATTCTTGTGATGCAGCGTTAAATTTTGCACAAAAGTCCGCAATATTAACACCGGCTTGACCCAAAACAGGACCAAGTGGTGGAGCTGGAGTTGCCTTCCCGGCTGGTGCCAAGAATTTTGCATTTTTAATTATTTTTTTTGCCATTTGAATTAGATTTAATTATAAATAACTTGAAGCGTAACAGTGCGTGTACTATACCCTATATTTTCTTAACTTGCAAGAAGTCTAATTCTACTGGTGTTTCGCGTCCAAATAATGATACCAAAACTTTTACTTTACCATGTATTGTATCAACTTCGGAAACTATGCCTTCTAAATCTTTAAAAGGACCATCGGTAATTTTAATTGGTTCATCAAGACTATATAATGCAGTATATTGGGCTTCTTCAGTTTTGTTCATTGATTTGAACAATCCATCAACTTCTTTTTGATTCAAAGGTACTGGGTTAACTCCGGCTCCAACGAAACCAGTTACCCGTGGAGTATTTCGGACAACATACCAAGAATCATCGGTAACTATCATATCAACTAATACATACCCAGGGTAAGTTTTTTCTTCAACTTCTACTCGTTTATTACCTTTGATTTTTATTTTCTTTTCTGTTGGAACGACAACATTAAAGATTTTTTCTTGCATAGCCAAAGAATCTATTCTTTGTTTCAGATTTCTTTGAACAGCATTTTCGTAACCAGCATATGTATGTACTGCATACCAGTTGCGTTCGCCTTCACCTTGTTTTGCCATATAATATTTAAATTAAACTATTAAAGTCCTAGTAATTTGGCTAAACCTTTTGACATAATAGAATCAAAAAACCCAGATAAATAACCAACAATTAATGCAATAGCAATAACGATTCCTGTATGAGTCATAGTCAGTGGCCATTTTGGCCAAACAACATTATTCATTTCTACCTTTGTTTCTTTTAGATAATTAGCGATTTTATTCATAAAATATATAAAAATTAGCGGACAATTTTAAAAGCCCTTCCGGGCCCCTATATTTATAATATACACCTGTGGGGCTAGAAAGTCAAGATATCCTACCCGAAATCTACCTCACCCCTGCCCCTCTCCTGACAAGGAGAGGGGTTTAGCCACAAATAACAACACCCCTCCCTAAGTCCCTCCCCTTATAAATGGGAGGGACTTTAACGAAACATGTTATACTAAATACATTAAAATTAATTACTAATTTATAGATTATGTACTGCCAAAAATGTGGAATTCCGATACCGGATGCAAATGAGTTTTGTCATAAGTGTGGACATCAATTAAACACTCCAATTCCAATACAAAACCCAGAGAGAAAATTACCAGCTGGTGTTCTTAAGAGATTATTAAACTATGTTCTTGATGATTTTTTTAGAAAAATTATAGCTCTTATCCCAATAGGAATCGGAATAGCTATTCATTCAAATGTTTTAATTGGTTTTGGTATTTTTATATTTTTAATTTACCATATTGTTTGTGAAAGCATTTGGCAAAAAACTTTAGGAAAACTTATAACTGGGACAAAGGTTATTGGTTTTAACGGGAACAAACCAGGTTTTTGGAGAATCGTTGGAAGATCATTATCTCGAGCAATTCCATTTGAACAACTTTCTTTTTTATTTGGTGGCTACCCTATTGGCTGGCATGATAGTATTTCAAAAACTTTGGTTGTCCCAGACAATATTACATCTGAAGATGTACAACAAATGAATTTGTCAGAAATTAAAAAAATGAAATCCGAAAATGTTTTAATAAAAATAATTATAATATTTTTAGTTGTATTATTTATATTGGCTATAATTGGAATTCTCGCAAGTGTGGTTTTAGCTTCAATGAACCAAGCTCGTGCCAAAGCCCGCGATGCAAAGATAGAATCAAATTTATCAACCATCGTAATCAAGGCTGAAAACTATAAAAATTTAAATGGGTCTTACTTGGGACTTTGTGAAGATAGTGAAATATCACTTTTAACTTTAACAAACTCATCGTCAACTAAACCATATACCGAGATAACTTGTAATGACAATGAACAGGCTTATGCGGTTAGCGCATCATTGAGCAATCCAGACGATTCACTTTCAGGCCATCAAGAATACTTTTGTGTAGATAGTACCGGCGTAGCAACTAAAACTACTAATGATATTTCAATCGATGGCAATACAAGTTGTTCAACTTCTTTGGTTGAAACTTATAATAATAAAATAGATTCAACAAATGGTACAATTGATGAGAATAAATATGCATACTATAATTTAGGTCAAAACTACCAAAGTATGGACGCTTATGAAAATGCAATAAAAGAATACGAGAAGGCAATTGAACTTGATATAAAAAATATAAAAAACCCATCAAATGAATTGATTCTTTTTAGAGAAGCGACTATTTATCAAAATCAATCAGAATATAGAAAACTTGAAAATGTATATAATAGAATATTACTAATAAACCCACAAAATACACAAGCTTACTCAGACAGAGCATTTTCTGTATATGGTAATACTGGTGAACATGAGAAAGCTTTAATAGATTATACTGAAAGCCTTAGGCTTGATCCAAACAATCAATTTAATTTATTTATGAAAGCAAATACAGAATTTAAACTTGGTAAAATTAATGAAATGTGTAGTGATATTTCAAAAATAGATATTACATACTTAAAAGGTTTTGAAGAAGGATACAACGAATTAAAAAGAAATTGTAATTAGTAGAAATTAATAAATAAATTTATGGAAAATAATAATGAGGAAACTTTGAAAAGTGTGATCCAAGAAGATATTAATAATAGCTCTGGTGTGCCAAGATTTGAAGAAAAGAACGGTGAATTTCATGTAAGAAATAGCAGTGATTATTCTGCTTCAGTTAGCACAAAATTAGGTCTTAAAATTTTACTTCCAATCCTTGCAATAGGAATTATTGTGATGCTGGCTTATACATTTTTGTTTTCTTAAAACACTATGAGCGAGGTCTTGCCTCGCTCATTAAAAAAACCGAACAGGTGTGTTCGGTTTTTGGGAGCAAGACTCCCAAATTATAATTTATTTTCTCGAAGGTATTTTATACCATTGATGCATACTTGAATTTGTTGGTACGAGGTCAATTCGGTAAAGTATCCAAATAGAACATTAATTTCTTCCATGGAAGCTTGTCTACCAAGGATTTGGTTACAAAACCCAAGTAAGTCTGAATTCTTATTGTATTCCATAATCTGGTGAACATTAATCCACCCCGATGTAATGAAAGATCTAACTATCGTAGCATATGCATAATAAAACTTTGTTTCAGAAGTTCTATAAACCGAATCTATGTAAAACATGCATACTTCAGCACAACCTTCATTTAATTGTTCTAGTAAAACTCTTCTTTCTTTTGATACGAGAATTAAAGTTAATCCATAAGAACCAATAAATTGTACTGAATCATACCTAATATAGATTGAATCAAAGTATTTATGTTGACTAGTATTAGTATGATATAGCTCATGTTTTATACAATCATAAAATTCAATGATGGAGACACGCTTTAAAAAATTTCTATCAATAGAAATTATATTTTTAATGTCCGTTTTAGCCAAAATATTTCTAGGTAAATCATCTACTTTTATACCAAAAGTATCGCTAACAAGACCAAAAAAGAACTCATACCTATCAATTGCTCTTTTTATAACCTGATGAAATGAATCCGGTATGTGATCATCTACATAAATCACTTTATCATTACTGGCTTTCAACAATGTCCCAGATATTATTAATACAATTAAAATAACTATTTTTTTCATAATTTCAGTTTTTGATTTAAACTTATTATGTCATAGATTCATACAAAAAGCAATGGTAAATAAAAAAGCCCGGACGATTTTAGTCGTCGGGCTTCGTGTGAAATATTTTAGATATCTACTGTTTTACAATTTTTTGGTTACCAATAAATTGGCTTCCTTTGTATATTTGTATAAAGTAAACACCAGCAGGCAGATGATCCAAGTTGATTTGTTCAACATCATTTTGTATTAATGTTTTATGAACAACTACACCTTGAATATTAATGAAAACAACCAGATCCCCTTCTTTTGATTCAACTGTGAGTTGCTCTAAGAAAGGATTTGGATAGGCTTTAATTGCTACCTGATCAGGATTTATACTAACATCGTTAATTCCAGTCACATCCTTTTCTTTTGTTTTTAGAGAAAGGATGTTACCTTGTGTTATACCAATCTCATTTTCACAAACAAGACGAGTATAGTAAGTTTCTCCATAATTACAAGATACCATTGAATAAACAACATCACTGTCATTTTTTGAAAAATAGATAGGACTTCTTTTTGAAAAACTTAAGTCTGTACTATATTCAAAATAATATCTAATTGGAGCACTGCCATTTGCATTATACTTTCCTTCAAACAACAGAGTTGAATCATCAACCTGAGTAATCTTCAAAGTTTTAACATTTGGAGTTTGGTTATTTTTAGTCTTAAACTCAACCAACATAGAGTCTTTCCCATTTACATTTTGCAAATAGAATAAACAACTTTGTGTTGAATTTGCCCACAAGTTTGTAAGTACAATAGTGACAATTCTGATACCACTATCATAGAACATTTCCACAGAAGATTTTTGACCATCTCCATAGGTAGTCCAATATGAAGCCAATTCGTCTTTACTACTAATACTTGCTTTTAATACAGCATAGTGAATATCGGCAGTAACTTCTATAGATAGAATCTTTAGAAACACTTTTTCTTTTTGAGGAGTAAAATCAAGAGTCCGAAAACTCATAATCTCACTTTTTTCAATTCCCCAAGTATTTTCAGCAGAAACATAGAAGAAATATGTGGTATTGGGTTTCAACCCATACATAATCCCTTGAACTGTTTTTTTGTAACTACCAGAGTTAAACTTACCGGTAATTTTGTAAAGTTCAGAAGGATCTGTTCCATAAACAAATTCGATATTTGTGTTTGTACCTTGTCCATCAACTTCTGCAAACAATATTGCGTACGTATCATGGACTATAGGCGTCAGTGTTTTTACAATTGGTTTTTGATTTCCTAAAGTAAGTACACTATCAGTCGTAGTCATCACAATCCCGAATGAATTTTGTGCATAGGCTTGATAATAATACCAAGTATTTGCATCCAGATCATTGGCCAATATGCTAAATGGCCCAGAATCTATTTTATCATCTAGAATTGTAGTCTTAATTGTAAAACCGTTTTTATCTTTGCATACTACCCAAACATTCGTTTTTGTTTTATTCGAGTTGTAATACCCGTCAAACACGATTGTTGTAGCAGTAGCACATACAGTTTCCAATTTGATTGTAGGTGGTTTGTTGTTTAGTGTTGTTAGCTCTTTGACATTACCTTGTATTTCACCGAAAGAATTTCTACTAATCGGTGCAAGATAGTATCGTGAATCTGGATTTAATCCTGATAATAAAACAGTCAGAGTGTCCAATACCTTTTTAGCGGTAAAAAAATCTGTCTGTTCTCTTAAGTTAAGATCATTCCCATAATTGAGAGCGAAGTCACTTATAGTGCCTCGGCCGTCAATGACAACAGTAATTTTTGCAGAGTTAGGTGTGATAGAATCAATTTTCAATATCTTCACAACTGCTTCCTTGTTTGGAAGCGTTCTAAATTTGTAAACCTGGCCTTTTGTCACACCCCACTCATTTGTCGCTTTTATGCGATAGTAGTATGTGGTGTACTGGTCAAGTCCGTAGATTGGAACTAATTGATATGAGCTCCCTTTACCTGTTTTAATTTCAGGTGTTTGATTTGTCAGTGTTTGAGACGATGTGCCCCATTCAAAAACAAACTTAGTGTCGCTTTTCTTTCCATCGACAAACCCAGCGAGTATTGCATAGGTTGAAGATATTGCATCAATTGAATCAGTAACCACCAATGGTTGTTGGTTGTTTAAGGTTGTCACAGCAATAGTTTTGCCGTAGACAATTCCAAAAACATTTTCTGCCCCACTTCTAATAAAGTAAGTGTGGTTGGGCAACAAACCAGAAAGTGTCTCTGATATATTACCAGCAGATTTTCCTTGAGAACTCTTACTTGTACTCATTGAATACTTGTTCACAAGGGTGTCATACTCAAACCAAGTTTTTGTGTCTGTGCGATTTGCATCAAACTTAGCAAAGACATTGATTTGAGTTGTACTGGATGCAATTGCTGAATCAGTATTTGTCGTAGGTGGAAAGTTAAAATCTGTGGTAAATTCTACCAACGATCCATAACTTATTCCAAACTTAGTTTTCGCTTTTAAGCGATAGTAATGCTTGGCACCACTTTCTATATCTTTTATACTTACTTTCACTGTGTCGGTACCTTTTTGATACGACACAGGGGATGTCTCTAGCCCGAGATAAATACTCGTACCATGCTGAAAAGAAATTTCAGTAGATTCTGCACCATTGGAATTATAATAACCCCACAAATCGGCAGAAGTATAAGAGATATTACTTGCTTGAAGTGTTAAAACTTCTGGAGCGTAGCTACCTTCAGTTTTGAAAGATAGAATTTCTCCATAGCTTTTACCCCTATTGCTTTCAGAAACAGCCCGGTAATAATAAGTTGTATTTGGCGAAAGGCCGTATATTTCCTTACTATAATTAAACATTCCATACTGACAATTCCAAGATTGGAAATAACTGTCATATGTGGATTTGTTTAATGATTTAGGCGACTGCCCATACTCGTAGTACGAATATGCACAATTTGCCAAGCCATCGAATCGGCAATTTAACATTGCAGTTGAATTTGACAGGTTGGTAGCTGAATCAGTGATAACCACTGGAGGTTTTCCTGATTGTGTGATAATGGTACCAACGCTTGAATAAACAGTACCAGAATCATTTTTTGCGGCTAACCGTACATAATATTTTTTGTATTCTTTGAGGTTTTTTACTTCCTCTTGCATACTACTCATATTATAGTTTTTGCTTTGGGTTTCTGGTTGAATGATTTTCTTTGTTGCACTCCTGAAAGAATCAGGAGTAATATCGTACTCATACCAAGTCGTGGTGATAAGTCCGTTTGCAAAAAAGTATCCGTTCACCTGAAACTGATTTGTGTCATTTGTCCAAAGTCCCCATAAATCCACACTAGGAAGTCCAGTTGGTGGTGTGTATAGATAATAGACACTACCATAGCTTACCCCATTTGAATTTTTTGCAACCACCATATATTCGTATGATGTTTGTTCGTTGAGGTTTGTAATTGTCTGGCTTATTGTGCCAGAATTACTTTTTGTGTAACGTTGGCTTGTGTCAACTTTACTTGACCCACTTTGCCAGTAGATAAAGTAGGATTCACAGGCCGATCCATTTGGGTTTACATACCCATTTAAGACTGCGGAATTTCCAAATACACGAGTTGCATCGTATGTATCGACATACGGTGCTTGTGCGTAAGATGTTAGGCTACAGCTAATAATAGCGAGCCATGTCATAATCATTTTTTTTGTTTTCATTTTTTTGTTTTTTGTTTTTTTAAGTTTTAGAAAATTTTTATTTAAAGAAATTTAATTGTTAGTTAATTCAATAAAAAAGACGAATTTGCATCCGTTTTATAGAACTAACTAACCCCTAAAAAGCAAAAAATCTGCCTGTCAAAGAACACTGTAGATTGGTGTATATACTATCACAAATAGCCCTATTTGTCAATGGCTATATTGCAATCCCCTTTTTATGTGATATAGTATAAGAAACCTAAAAATCTGACGCTATGAAAAACAATGACTACTTCAACCTATTAAAAATAGGTCTAATTGTAAAAATTATTGCATTGGCACTAACTGTGATTTTATTAATCCTAGTGATAGGAAGCAAATCTGCCTTTGGGCAAACAAAACCCCAAAACAAAATCAAGAAAAAGGCTGAAAAACAAGTAGAGTTTGTTTTAAACTACGAGTTGCAGTTTGATTCAATAACAGTAGTAATCCCATGGATCCGCCTACAAGAGAATCAAGAAATCAGCTCTCTATCTTGGATATTAAAAGAGTATTTACAAAAATCTGGTGATACCTTGTGGTTGGAAATTCCCAAAGGGTACACCCCCTTCTCAAGAGAATATCCTGATAATAAAAGCCTTATAAATACCGCAATGGTTGAAATAAGGCAAGGTTATTCTCCCGGATTTAAAAAGGAAGACGAAGAGATATTTTATATCCCGGAGTCTGAGATTATAGGGAACCGATTCCCTATTTGCACAAATACAAAAAAGGAAAGACTGTATATATACATCTACTTATAGATTGTTGGGTTCAAACCCAATAAGGCGTGTCTTAAAAGATGCGCTTTTTTATTTGCAATTATGAATTTATTTAAAAACTTACCCTAAAAAACATTTAAAATTGGGCTTATTTTAGCCCTTGACAAATCCATCCGAATTTGCTATACTGTCCCCAAGATGCAACAACACCGATGAGACGGATTTGGATGCAGGAAAATTCCTGGTAAACATCCCCCGTCCGTGGCTTATGCATCAACGCCGAGATGGTCAGGTATGGGGAAAGACCCCACTTAAATGCCTAGATCGTCAATTTAGTTCTTTTATTACATATGTAATTTAAATATAAACCAAATAGAAAGGTTTGTAAGTAAATGACATAATTGATTCTTGAGTCAGAGTTATAAGAATCATAAATAGAAGAACGTAAGTTTTGTAAACTCCTCTTTTTATTTTTTAGGAAATGACCGCAGGCAAATGATATCGAAAGATAAACGCAACCGCCACCGGATAATCCAAAATAAAAAGAGCATAACCACAAAAACTATAATTTACTCTGAAGTTATAGGGTTATGATAAAGAAAGCCCATTAACGGGCACAGATGCGGCAGCCAATTGGTTGCCGCTTTTTTATTTTTTATTTACCTTATTTCGTAAGTTATCGAAACATTTGATGTATATTTATTTTCACCCATTGGAATTTCTGGAATTATAGATTTTTCCATAGCACCATCGCGCATCATAGTTGCGCCACCGTACATTGGATATATTCCCCCACCATTATTTTCTGAAAAATTTTGAATTTTTACAAGTCTTACACCAAGTTGAGCGGACAATGTTCGCGCTTTAGATTTTGCATCTCCAATTGCATCAGTGCGAGCTTTGTTTCTTGCTTCATCTTCGTTTGCTAATGTAAATTCTGGGCCTGATACATTTGTTGCACCCCATTCGGTCAATTTACCAGCAACTTCCCCTGCAAGATCAATGTCTTTAATTTTCACACTGACGGTTTGGTTAAAAGTATAACCAACAGCTACATTTTTACCATCGGGTTGTGGACATGGTGCACGAACACAATATATTGTTTGTTGTTGCCATTCGTATTTTGGATTTAGAGAAAAATTAATTGTTTTTAAATCTTTATCATCCATATCATAATCTTTCTTTAATTTAGCCAAAATATTATTCATGACTTCACTACCTGCATCTTTGGCTTGTTTTTGAGTAATGGCATCCTTCTCTACAGTAAAAGTAAACAACGCTGTATCGGGTATTGCAAAATATTCACCAGTACCATCTACGGTAATAGTTGCAACTGGCTTGTTTTCATCATTACGATTAAAAGCACCATAAGCATTAGCTAGGAAAAATATAGACAAACAAACACTGGTAATAATGATAAGATTTGTCAAAAGCTTTTTATTTTCAAACATAAATTTATATATTAAGAGTAATACAGCTATTATAGCACACACCCCCTCTTAAATCTCCCCCTTAGCAGGGGGCGAAACAGCGAAGCAAAATTGTCTTTTTGAAAATGTCTGGTGAGCCAACCCGAGGACTTTTTAAAAAGATTATTTTGCGTAGCTGATTTTTATGCTATTTTATTCGTTATATCAGAAACAATTTTGCCATCTACCAAAAAAATAGTCCTGTCAGACATATGGGCATATTCAACTTCGTGCGTAACCATAATAATGGTTTGACCTTCATGATTTAGCTTTAAAAACAAATCAATGATATTTTTTGAAGTCTCTGTATCTAAATTAGCTGTTGGCTCATCAGCAAAAAGAACTTTCGGATTATGTGATATTGCCCGGGCAATGGAGACTCGTTGCTGTTGCCCTCCGGAAAGTTGACTAGGTAAATTATGCATTCTATCTTCCAATCCAACTTTAGTTAAAGCTTCAATTGTCTTGTTTTCTGCTTGCTTGTCATCCAGACCCAACATTAACAATGGGACCATGACATTTTCAAATGCAGTTAATGATGGCAATATTGCGTAATCCTGAAATATATAACCAAGATTTTTTAATCGCATACTACTTTTTTGATTTTCATCTAAAGATTCGGTATTAATATCATCAATTATAATTTGACCATCAGTTGGTGTATCTAATAATCCTAATTGATAAAGTAATGTTGATTTACCACTACCTGACTTTCCAGAAACTGTTAAAAACTGACCATCTGGAATAGTAAAAGACACATCATCGAGTGCTCGAATTGGTGAATCACCATTCTCAAAAATTTTAGCTAAATTTTTTATTTGTATCATCCTCCTAAACTTTTCACTTATATAAGTTATTTATTTTTGTGAAAAGTATTTTAATTTATTAAATAATAATTAAGACCTAATTTAAAAAAGTTTCGGCGGATAAATTCTCTTACCGGCCTAATATGGCACTTAATGTATTTTGCTTTACGACTATTCGAGCTGGTATAAAGCCGGCAATAACTGTTGTGATCATTAATAACAAAACTCGATATAATGTACCCGATAGTGTTGCAACTAAAATACCGTCAGAAAAAGGAAAATCAATAGGATGCGCAATAAAAGCTGGTTTGATAAAAGCAAAAACCAAAATCATACCAATAATTGAGCCTAAAATAGCATAAAATAAAGATTGATAAATATAAGAAATTATAATAGCTCGTCTTGTTATACCAATACCTTTTAATATCCCAATATAACGACGGCGTGTAATAGCATTTACAAAAATAACAATAAATATAGTAATCGATGCCACGACAAGCCCAATAGACGATATTGCATTACCAAGTATCGCAAAAGTTTTTTGTATATCTTTTAAAAATTTAGGTTGAGCTTCGATAGATGTTTGAATACGAGCATAACCACCAATACCAGACGACACAAGTGCATTCTTAGCTAAATCTTCGTCAATACCATCTTGCAAATCAATTGCAATTTCATTATAGGTAATAAGACTTGTACCCATCATTTTTCGAAGCTCGGACTGATTCATAAATACACGCGAATCAACTTCGTTAACTTTGGCTTTTATTGTCCCACGAACTATAAATTCTTTTTGAGTATCACCAATAGTGATAAGAACACTGTCTCCAATAGACACACGCTTCAAAGCGGTAAACCCAGGAAATTCAATTGGTGTTTCTTCATTATAAATTAAACTATCACCTATCAAAATCCCATCTGGGTCATCAGACGACAAATATGTGCCTGTTTTGATTGCTGTTTTAAGATTCGTAACTAAATCTTCTTGCTCGGGAATTATACCAACCAATCCAGCCCCAACTGCATTTGGTAATTCATCTTTCAAAAGTGTTTTTCGAAATTCGGCAGTTACCCGCCCAGAACTTGTAATTCGCGCAGTATAATTTGCGAGTCCTGGAGTATTTTCTACAACTTTTACAACTTCAACACTTTGGTCAATATAATCGCGATTTAAAAATGAACTGATAAAAATATCGCCAGTGTTTCGAGCTTTGTTGGCTTGAACCGAGCCTTCAATCAAACCAACTAAAATTCCAGAAACCACGACTAAATTTAAAAAAGTAAAAATCATAACAAACACAATTAAAATTGTTGTCCATTTATTGGCTCGTTTGATATCACGTTTGGCTAAAAATAATCCAACCCGAGCGTCATTTTTTATAATTTTTAAAATTTTTTCTTTAAACATTATTTTGTTTTAAACAAAACCATTTCGCTACCTGTAAGCCCACTTGTAATTTCAGTCATTGCCCCATCACCAGTAAAACCAACAGTTACTGGTAGTTTTTTAGTTTTGGCCTTTTTCTCATTTGTAACAAATAAAATATATTTAGTTCCATCTTCATTTGTGTATATTGCTCTGTTTGGAATTACTACAATATTTTCTTTTTCTTGTATTAGAATAGAAAGATTTGCAGTTGAACCAATTTTAATTTGATCTTGTCCTGTTAAAATATTGGCTTTGATTTTATAATTAACAATATTACCATCTTTTGTTGGGGAACCATCTATATGTGTAACTTCTGCTATAAATGTTTGATTATTCCCAAGTGTATCAACTGTAAAACTAACAACTTGTCCGGGTTTAATAAGATCAATATCGGCTTCATTTATATTGGCTTCTAAAAACAAACCACCTCGTTCTTCTAAAACTATAGCTATCTTTTTAGATTCAATGTTTTCACCAATGCGCAAATCTTGCCTTGTTATATAACCATTAATTGGTGCGCGAATTATTTTTTCTTCATACGCACCAAGAGCCGATTGAACCCGACCTTGAGCTGTCAAAACATCAGCTTCTCGAGCTAAAACATCGCTGGGGCGGGCTTTGGCTTTTTTTAAATCTAAATTAGCTTGTGCATTATCAATAGTTGCTTGGGCAGTTTCCAAGGCTGAAAATCGTGTATCTTCCGCACTTTTTAAACTACTTAAATTAGTATTGTAATTAACGCTTGTAGTATTTGGAATTTTTATCTTCCAACTTTCATTATAAGTCGTGGAGCTCGTTGAAAATTGTATATAAAGACCTTTGTCCCCCAATGCTATCGGAGTATTTGTAGAAACTGGGAAAGACCCACCTTGCCCTGTTAGGCTAGAGTACGATGCGTATTGTCCGGAACCTGTCGAATAAATATTGATATTATATTCATCTTCAATATCAGCTGTATACGTTCCACTAATTGTTGGAGCAGTTGTATTAGAACTTGCCATATTTGAAACAGCTAAAAGCGAATTAGAATATAAATTTGCCCGTGCATTTTTTACCAAAGTATTTTGTAATTTCTCGGTACTACTATATGCGCGTTTTGCATTTTCAAGAGTAACTTCAGCAACACGAACTTCTTCAGAAGTATTTCCTTCTAAAGTACGAGCAAGTGCAGCCTGTGCAGATTTTAAAGCACCATATGCTTGGTTAAGTGCCCCAAGTTCAGACCCGGCATTTAATGATGCTAGAACCTGACCTTTGTATACATATTGCCCTAAAAATGTATTGACATTTGATACCACCCCTGAATTATTAAATGATAATTCTAAATTAACACTGGAAGTGACATTTCCAGTGGCTTTTACGGTTTTTTGAAGATTTTGTATTTTAGCAATTTCAACAATTTCTGTCTTTGGATTAAATCCGTTAGGTACGATTTTAGATATAATTATCAGTAAAATAACTAATCCCAAAATACTCCATTTCCAATTTTTCCGTAAAAATACCCATTTAGATTTTATTAATGTGGATATTTTTTCTTTCATATTATTTTTATTTATTTTCTTGCGGCGACGATGTCTTTTTCAACATTTGGAGGAACAATATCATAACGAGAAAATTCCATAGTAAAGCTTGCTCGGCCTTCGGTCATGCTTCTTAGTGAATTTATATAACCAAACATTTCAGAAAGTGGAACCATAGCACGGATAACTTTGTTCATACCACGGTCTTCCATACCTTCAACAAGCCCACGCTTCGACGATAGATTCCCTGTTATGTCTCCCATGAATTTTTCTGGAGTTACAACTTCAACTTTCATCATTGGTTCTAGAATAACTGGACGAGCAGACCGACATGCATCTTGGACTGCCATAGATGCCGCAATTTTAAATGCCATTTCGTTCGAGTCAACATCGTGATATGTTCCATCATAAAGTTCCACAGAAACATTAACCATTTTAAAACCGGCAACAACTCCGCGATCAAGACCTTCGCGAAAACCTTTTTCACAAGCTGGAATATATTCTGATGGAATTGCTCCACCTTTTAATGTATTAACAAATTCAAAATGATCATCACGCTTTGTGTTTTTAGGTAGTTTTTCCAAATCAACATTCATATCCATAGGTTTGATACGAATTTTTGTATGACCATAGTTACCACGACCTCCGGATTGTTTGATATATTTACCTTCGGCTTCGGATGTAATTGTAATAGTTTCGCGATATGCCACCATTGGTTTACCAACATTGGCTTCAACTGTAAATTCACGCTTCATACGATCAACGATAATTTCCAAATGAAGTTCACCCATACCGGCAATAATTGTTTCATTAGTTTCTTGATCAGTTGAAACTTTAAATGTTGGATCTTCTGCGGAAAGTCGTGACAATGCCATACCCATTTTTTCTTGGTCGGCTTTTGTTTTTGGTTCAATTCGAAGCGATACAACAGGTTCTGGAAAAACAATACGATCAAGCTCAATTGGGCTAGATTCGGAACAAATAGTGTCCGATGTAATTGTATCTTTTAAACCAACTGCAGCTGCAATTTCACCAGCAAAAACTTTTTTAACTTCTTCACGATCATTTGCATGCATACGCAAAATTCGTCCGATTCGTTCTTTATTACGAGTTCGTGGATTGTAAACATAACTTCCTGATTCAAGAGTTCCAGAGTAAACCCGGAAGAAAACTAGTTGTCCAACATATGGATCACTTGCTAATTTAAAAGCTAAAGCTGAAAAAGGTTCAGTGTCAGACGGATTACGAATTAATGCTTCATCAGTTGTAGGGTGAACTCCTGTTATTGGTGGAATATCTAATGGACTTGGTAAATAATCAACAACAGCATCTAATACAAGTTGTACACCTTTATTTTTAAGTGCAGACCCTGCAAAAACTGGAAAAATTTCATTTGCAATTACTGCTTTACGCAATGTTGCTTTTAATCTTTCAATAGTTATTTCTTTGCCCTCGAGATAATCATTCATCATTGTTTCGTCATTCAATGCGATTTTTTCAACAAGTTCAGAACGATATTTTTCAACATCCCCCTTCATATCTTCTGGAATATCACATTCTACGATTTTGATTCCCATTTCTCCTTCAAATTTATATCCTTTGCGAGTAAGTAAATCAACAACACCCATATGGTTTTCTTCAAGACCAATTGGTAATTGGCATCGAACAGCTTTTTTAGAAAGACGATCAAGAATTGATGCAAAAGATTTTTCAAAGTTTGCACCAGTACGGTCAAGTTTGTTTATAAAACAAATGCGAGGAACATTGGCTTCATCAGCATAGCGCCAGTTTGTTTCAGACTGTGGTTCTACCCCGGCAACACCGTCAAATACAACAACAGCGCCATCAAGCACACGAAGAGATCTTTTAACTTCTACTGTAAAATCAATATGCCCTGGTGTATCAATAATGTTAAAACGATGTTTTTTGTTTTTATCATTAGGTGCGTATGTTGGGTTCCAAAAACAAGTAATAGCCGCAGATGTAATAGTAATACCACGCTCTTTTTCTTGTTCCATCCAGTCAGTTGTCGCTGCACCATCATGAACTTCTCCAATTTTGTGAGATACTCCTGTGTAATATAAAACACGCTCACTAGTTGTTGTTTTACCAGCATCAATGTGCGCAATGATTCCAAAATTTCGAACTTTCTCTAGAGGATAATCTCTTTCCATATGATATTAATTAATGATTTTATTATTTTTATAAATTACCAAGCGAAGTGTGCGAAAGCTTTGTTAGATTCTGCCATTTTATGAGTATCTGTACGCTTTTTAACTGCAGAACCTTCATTTTTAGATGCAAGTATTAGTTCGTCAGCTAAACATTCATTCATTTGGCGGCCTTTTTGACCACGAGCTGCATTTATTATCCAACGAATTGCTAATGCTTGTTGTCTTTCTTTGCGAACTTCTCTTGGAACTTGATAGTTTGCTCCTCCGATACGACGAGATCGTACTTCGATCAAAGGACTTGCATTTTTAATTGCTAAATCAAAAATTTCAAGGGGATTTGGATTTCCGGTTTTTTCTTTAACTATGTCAAATGCACTGTACACGACTTTCATCGCAGTATTTTTTTTACCATCCCACATAATTACATTTATAAACTTGGAAAGTTTTTCCGAGTTATAATTCATGTCTGGACCTACAGTATTTTTATTTGTTATTTTTCTTCGCATATTTATTTTTTCTTAGATACAGTGTCTCCAGCTTTTGGACGCTTTACACCATATTTACTACGCTCTTTTCGACGTTTGTCTACTCCGGATGCATCAAGTCTTCCACGGACAATATGATAACGAACACCAATAAGGTCTTTTACGCGACCACCACGAATCATTACAACCGAGTGTTCTTGTAAATTGTGACCCATTCCAGGAATATAAGCTGTAACTTCCATACCATTTGTAAGACGCACACGAGCGATTTTACGAACAGCAGAGTTAGGTTTTTTAGGAGTTGTTGTAGTAACTTTTGTACAAACGCCTCTTTTAAAAGGTGAAGGATACATAATAGGACGATTTTTAAGCGCATTAAAACCACGAGCCAATGCTACGGCTTTGGATTTTTTAACGACTTTTTTTCTTCCTTTTCGAACTAGTTGATTTACTGTTGGCATTAACTAAAAGAGCATTTATCGTCAGATATTACGAAAGTACCCATATTACTATTAAAATCCCGGATGCCGGGACATGTGTATATAAAGTAACATAACTAAGACTAAAACGCAAGAAAAATCCCAAGGGATTTTTCTTGCGTTTTAGTTAGCTGAAAGCTTTCAGCTTAATCACTATTGCCCTATTTTTCTAAGCTCAATATCAAAAATAAGAGTTGAACCACCAGGAATTGTTTGATAATCATTTGGACCATATGCTAAATCAGATGGAATTGTAAGGCGACGCTTTTCTCCAACTTTCATACCCAACAAACCTTCATCCCATCCAGCAATAACATTACCTGCACCAACTATGAACAAAAATGGTTGTCCTCTTTTATAACTTTCATCAAACACGGTCCCATTTGTAAAAAATCCACGATAATCTACACTTACGGTATCACCACTGCGAACACCAGACCCTGTCCCCTCACTTATGATTTCTATAATAAGACCATTTTCTTTTTTTATAATTTGCACAGGTTCCATTTTATTTGTATCTTTTTTACCTAATAATTCACTACCAGTAGGTATTACTTTAATATTTGTACCAGTAATCCCATCATCAGTAATTTGTGGTGCAACAACTGAACCACTAAAATTTTTATATCCTAAAATACTTATAATTACAAGAACCATAATGATAACGATACCTATAAATACCTTGGAATCTTTTTTCTTTTGCATATATTATAAAAATTAATTATTTAAGTTAAAATTTTAAAAAAATCGAAGTAATAAAATAAACAAAGGTGCAACAAGTGCAAATGAAACCAATGAGTAACCAGCATTTATACCAAACAATGTCCAACTATCTCGTCTTGCGCGTCCAGACCAAATAGCACCACTTGCTTTGTTAGGCATAATAATAAAGAACCAAAATATAATTCCAAATATAAGTGCTGCGGAATATGTACTAGCAAATGCTAAATTCATAATTGTTAAAAATCCGAAGAACATTATGAAACTTGAAACAAAATCCAAAACTACACGAATTATCATGTCTTTTTTAT
>MFUO01000005.1:0-861 GCA_001786995.1 Candidatus Nomurabacteria bacterium RIFCSPLOWO2_01_FULL_33_17
TCTAAACCTGATGATATAGTTTTGATAAATACTTTGTTTGGATGCATTTGGAGTTTTAATTTATTTTCTAAGAATTCTGAAATAGTTTTAATCAAATTTTCTAGATACGTTTTATCAGTATGTAGTATTACAAAATCATCGGCATATCGGATATAGTATTTTACTTTCAAGACATGCTTCATATATTGATCAAATTGGTTCATGTATATGTTTACAAGGAGTTGGGATGTTAGATTGCCAAGTGGGAGACCTTTCTCCACCTCACCCCTTATTCCCCTCTCCTGACCAATTAGAGGGGTGCTACAATTTGTACAAAAGCTACTTATGATATTTTCTAACAAATTCAAAACATCAGTATCTTTGATATTTTTAGCTAAAATGGTTTTTAAAATATCATGATTTATATTCGCAAAGAATTTACGGATATCACATTTTAATATATAGCATTGTTTTGTATTGTTTTTACTGACAATTCTCTCAAAATATATGAATCTTTGTATTGCTTTATGCGTGCCTTTGTTTAATCTACATGAATATGAATCATATATGAATTTAGTATCAAAATATGGATACAGTATCCTATATATTGCATGATGGAGTAATCGGTCACGGACACAGGCTTTGTGGATATCACGAGGTTTGGGGTCATTGATTTTAAAGGCTTTGTATTGAGAATGGGTGTATATTTTATTTTTTAAATCTTGATGAAGGTTAAATATATTTTCCATAAAATTCAATTGAAATTCTTGGACATCTTTTTTGTTTTTCTTGCCTTTTATAAATTCTTGCCAAGCTAATAACAAATTTTCGACAGATATGATACTATCGTAGTTATGAATAAAAATTTCGCTCATACAATAA
>MFUO01000005.1:870-11571 GCA_001786995.1 Candidatus Nomurabacteria bacterium RIFCSPLOWO2_01_FULL_33_17
GATAATTTTACCAGTGTTAAAAGAGTTGAAAACCTGTTATCTTCTGTGGATTGACTATTATCAAAAGCTTCCAAAGATACACAAATACACTTTAGGACAAAAAATTGATAATTTATTTATTGAATCAATAGAAGCCATTTCTATCGCTGGCTTTCTTTCAAAAAATGAAAAACTGCCCTATGTTCGGGTTGGAATTCGAAAAATCGATACCCTGAAAATATTATTGATGGTTTTATGGGAAACAAAATCATTGGACAATAAAAAATACATTTTACTTTCCGAAAAAATTAATACTACTGGCAAAATGCTGGGTGGTTGGAGTGGGCAAATATCAAAGTCAGTTGAAAATACCCCTAGCAAACAAAACTCCCTCAAATAATGAGGGAGAATGAAGAAAGTTGCGGACACCGGCAAACCACCAGTTGTCATTCCAGTCATTGTCGTTACGATTGACATTCACGTTACGCTCGTCATCGTTGCGGTTGAACGTGGAGAATTGTATAAAATACCATCTTTACCACTGTAAATTTAATACGCGAACCAAATTGTAAAAAATTTTACTGTATTTTATTTGTGATTATAATCACTCAATATTTTATACCAAGTATCTTCAATTTTTATGAAGTTTCTACATATATCACTATTTTTAAAACCTTGATTTTAAAAAATCTAAATATATGGATACTAGTTTCGGTATTAAAAAACCATGATTTTTTAAATATTTACCTAATCCTAGATTTAGTTTAGCATAAAAAAATCCTTGTACAATGTACAAGGATAAAAATTTTTAGAACAAAGTACTAATTCCAAAGTGACTTAAATAAATCACAATATCAAAATACTAAGTTCTTATTTGCGGACACCGGCAAACCACCAGTGGTCATACCAGTCATTGTCGTCACGACTGACAAGCACGTAACGCTCGTCATCGTAGCGGTTGAACGTGGAGAAACACAATTTCCCGTTTTTATCTTTCCATTGACTTCCGTTAGGATAAGTATCAGCAAATGCAGGGTCATCTTCATTAACTTTAGTTTGAGCCGTTGGGTCAGGTTTAAGATCACGAAGTTCATATTCTTTTTCAAGATCAGCACAACTAATTTGTCGACTAATTTTAAAAAAATAAACTTTTACTTCTTCTCCTTTTCCATGAGGCATTTCTGCAAGAACACTGTCGTTCACATACTGTACACGACCGGTAGCATTTATTGCTTCTTTGGGAAATTGATTGCGGTTAACTTTTACAATCCGTACAATCATGTTACTGATTGCTTCCACGCGTTTCCTGAAAACTGCAAGTTGTTCAGTAGCCAATTCAGGCTGCCCAAGAACAATCTGCACAGCTTCGGTATTAAATTCTTTCGCGTGCTTATCTAAGAGAGCACGGTAATTTGCAACTGCTTTATCAATTTGACCTACAGTTGTTGTTTTTGATTGGGTAATTTTCATGGCGTCATCTTTTTTATTAAGTTTACTATATAACTAGTGCTTCGTTGCATTTCGCCATAGCGAGAAAGGGTCTTTTTAAGAAAACCACTTGTCGCTATAGCGAAAAAACGCAAATTTTAAAGAACAAAATATTAGATTTTGATATCTAATTTATTGCTTGTATTATATCATATATAGATACAAAAAGCAAGGGGTGAAAATGACTTATTTTATAAGCTTATTTGTTATAAAAAAACTGTAACACTATCAAGCACCTGCTTGAATCTGTTACACCCCTTCGCACCTGCGAACAACTGTAACAGTTTGCAACGGGTGTATTAAAGTGTTACAAATTAAAAAAGGCGCAAAAAAAATACCACCGATAGAAAGTGGTATTTTTTATTTATACGATTGAGAATGTCTCAATATTGTATTTTAGTGTGCTCCAAGAGTCATATTTATTTAATCGTCTAACTCATAAATTTGCGTTCGACAGTATAAGTATACAACAGACTCATTTAATTTTGCAAGTAAATACAATAATATGGTACACTAAACATATGGCAGAATATAAAACCCCAGAAAACTTAACTCGCGAAGAGACTTTGTCAATGATTTCGCATGAATTGCGAACATCTTTGACTGCAAGTAAATGGATGCTGGAAATGCTTCAAGATGGTGATGTAGGAGAATTATCCCCTACTCAAAAAGAAATGATTAACAAACTAACCACATCAAATGCCAGGATGATGGATGTCGCGACAAACTTGATTATGTTATCTCGTGCATCATCAGAAGAAAGTCGCTACAATATGGAAAGTATTGATATTGTGAATGTAATTGATTCTGTAGTCTTTGAATTCGGCAGTGAAGCATTTTCCCAACACATTGAAATGATATATGTTAAACCAACAGGAGATTTTCCAAAGGTTTTTGGTGACGAATCTAAATTGCGGATAGTTTTCCAAAATCTTATTGATAATGCAATTAAATACAGTAAAGAGGGCGACCGAGTAGTAGTATCACTATCTCAAAAAGAAGACATGGTTATCGTAACAGTGAAAGATACCGGTATTGGCATAGCGGACAAAGATTTACCTTTGGTTATGAGTCAATTTTATCGTGCGCCTAATGCTGCTAAAAAAGCTCAAGCAGGATCTGGAATTGGACTATATATTTGTGCAAGAATTGTTGAAGGTCATAAAGGTAAAATTGATATAGATAGTTCTTTAGAACACGGTAGCGCTATTAGTGTTTATTTACCAACTTTCACTGGACAATCTTCTTTATAATTAATATTTATGATACAATAACGCTATGAGTAAAAAAATTCTAATAGTTGAAGACGATACATTTATCCAAGAATTAACCGGTAAAAAGCTTGAAAAAGCAGGCTACACTGTAATTATGGTTCAAAATGGCCAAGATGCTATCAAGGCTGCCGAGGAAGAAGACCTGGATCTTGTAATTTGCGACCTTGTTATACCACATGTAGATGGTTTTGAAGTTATAACTAAACTTCGTGGACTTGAAAAAAGTAAAAATTTACCTATTGTTGTTTTTTCAAACTTGGCAGATGGCGATGCACTGGGTAAAGCTACCGCTGCCGGCGCAACTAAATTTTTAATAAAAGCCAACTTCTCACTTTCAGATGTTGTCAATGAAGTTGAGAATTTAATAGGTAAAGCTTAAAAACACATAATTTGTATGAAAAACATTGGCGCAATGATTGTTATGTTAATTATTGGTTTTCTTATTGGTACTTTTACGAACCTGGGTAATGACATATTCTCATTTCTAGAAATTGGACCACTATCTAATACAGAGCAAATAAATAATTAAAATAAAACCCTAAAATACTAATTAAAAATATGGAACCTGAAGATTTAATAAAAAAACATACTAGACTTACAAAAGTTCAAGAGTCAGTACTGTATAAAATTGGCCTTAAAACAATCAAGGATGTTTTGTTTTATTTCCCAAATAGATACAATGAATCAAATTCTGGGAAAAACATAAATGAAATTAATGATGGCGATAAAGTAACGCTTCACGGTAGGATTTCTAATTTAAAAAAAGAATTTTCTTATAGAAACAAGATTTCAATGACGAGGGCTCGCTTTGAAGATATGACAGGAACAATCCAAATATTGTGGTTGCATCAGCCTTATATTTCTAAAATGCTACACGATGGTGAAGAAATAACAATTACTGGTATTGTGTCGGATAAAAATGGAAAGAGAACAATTATTAATCCAGATATTTTGGGAAATAAAAATGAAACTGGAACAAATCTTTTTTCAGAAAATAAAGATATCAAAATTACACAAATTCCTGTATACCCGGAAACTCGCGGATTAAGCGCCAAATGGTTTTATTATATAATTGCCAAAATTCTCGCAAATAGTACGCATAAAAAAATAAAAGAAACACTACCAGATGAATTATTAAAAAAATATCATTTACCAAAAATTGAAATAGCATTACTGTGGATGCATATGCCAAGAGATATAAAAGATGCTGAAGCTGCAAGAAAGAGATTCGCCTTTGAAGAAATTATAACAATTGAAATTGAAAGACTAAGAGCAAGAATCCAATATCAAGGCTATGGGGCTTATCCTATAAAAGATCTTACAAGTGAATTTGTAAAATCACTGCCTTTTAAACTAACTCTTGGACAAACAAAAGTTTTAAAAGATGTGACGCAAGATTGTGAAAAAGAAATACCAATGACACGATTGCTCGAGGGCGATGTAGGAAGCGGTAAAACCGCGATTGCCGCAGCATTGTCTTATAGTGCAATTAATACACCAAGTCTGGAAAAGAAAAACGAATACTTGCAAGTGTTATATATGGCACCAACTGAAATATTGGCGAATCAACATTTTGAAAGCTTTGCAAATATGTTTGGGCAATATGGAAAAACTATTGGACTTATTACAAGTTCGGGCTGTAAAAAATTCCCTGCTAAATCGGTAAGTAGAAAAAGATTGGATATCGAATGGACACCAGTATCAAAATCTCAAATGCTAAAATGGGCGAAAGACGGTAGCATTGACATACTAATTGGGACACATAGTTTAATGAACAAAACCGTAGTAATGCGACACCCGGCATTGGCAATAATTGACGAACAACATAGATTTGGCTCAAAGCAAAGAAAAGCATTAATCAGTCGTGGTGGAAAAGCCCCACATTTATTGTCAATGACTGCAACCCCCATCCCCCGAACATTGGCATTAACGATATATGGAGATTTGGATTTATCTTTATTAACTGATATGCCACCTGGAAGAAAAAGTGTAATTACAAAATTTATCTCTAAAGGTGAACGCGAAAAAATGTACGAACATGTTCGAAGTGAATTAAAATCTGGTAGACAAGCATATGTGATTTGCCCAAGAATTAACGAGGGTGAAGAAAAAGGAATTAAAAAAAATAGTGGCGGGTTACGATCAGTAAATGAAGAAGCGAAAATTTTAGCATCAAAAGAATTAAAAGGTTATAAAATTGGGGTTTTGCATGGTAAATTAAAACCAAATGAAAAAGAAGACATAATGGAAGACTTTTTAAAACACAAAATAGATGTATTGGTGGCGACATCAGTTGTTGAAGTTGGAGTAAATATACCAAATGCAAGTGTCATAATAATTGAAGAAGCGGAAAGATTTGGTGTAGCCCAATTGCATCAATTACGAGGGCGAGTAATCCGCGGAAATCACCAACCGTATTGTTATTTAACCAGCAATACTGAAAGTGAAAAATCTGGAAAAAGATTAACAACACTGGTAGAAACAAAGAATGGTTTCCAATTAGCCGAAGCAGATTTAATGGAAAGGGGTCCAGGGCATTTTGCAGGTATTAAACAATCCGGAATATCAGACCTGGCGATGGAAGCATTACGAAATATCAAACTTGTTGAAATGGCAAAGAAAGAAGCAAAAGCAATACTAGAAAATGACCCAGAATTAAAAAATTACCCTGAAATAAAAATGCGTTTAGAAAAAATGGAGAAGACTATGCATTTTGAATAGAAATTTTGTGAGCTATACTGGGGAATGAACATCCGCAGTGATAGCGAGGACAAGAGAATGGAGCAGTATGGCGAACAAAATTTAAATTCTTATAACTCTATATCTCTTTCAACTCTAAATGCACTGGTTTGCCAAAAAATATTTCAGCATTTTTTTCGAAAGATTCTTTATATTCACTAATATAATATTCATCAGGAGATTCTCTTTTAGTTGAAATTAGGCCTTCTTTTTCTAAAATTTTTTTTACTTTATCGGCAACTATATTTGTAGCATCAATGATTTTAATCCGGCCAGTATAATATTCGGCAATTTCTTGTTTGATCAAAGGATAATGTGTACAAGCTAAAACAAGTGTATCAATCTCGGCTAACTGAGGTTTTGCTAAATAATTGTGAATTATTTCTTTACTAATTGCGCCTTTGTAAAAACCTTCTTCAATCATTGGCGCTAACAATGGTGTTGGTAAAATAGAGTATAAAAGACTACTTTTGCGTCTTGTTAATTTTTCTTGATAAGAACCTGAATTAACAGTTGTTGCTGTCGCAATAATACCAATTTTTTTTATACTATCGTCCGTAACAAGATATTCGACAACAGGGTCAATAACACTGATTATTGGTGTTCCTTTGAATGAGTCACGCAAATATTCATAAGCCGCGGCCGAAGCTGTATGACAAGCAATGATAATACAATCACATTTTTTCTCTTTTATTAAAAATTTTGTTATTTCTTTTGAATATTCACGAACTAATTCAAAAGGTTTATTACCATATGGAGAATGGGCAGAATCCCCAAAATAAATTATTTGCTCGTTAGGCAAAAGATCACTAATAGCTCGAGCAATTGTCAAACCCCCAACTCCTGAATCAAAAATTCCGATTTTAGACATAGGTCTATTCTAGCATAACCCCCTCTGTCTTAACAGACATCCAGCCTGATTTCGCAAAATCACCTACTGGGTTATCAGGGGGCGAAAAAAAATGATTTCTTACTCTATAATTAATACTTGATTGGAAACTGCCCCAAATATGCTCATGTGTTTTGATAAATCATCAGCTATCCAGTATTCGTTGGCAAGACCTGAAAGTGGGTCATGAATATAAAAACCAACAGGATTCTCAGGACTACCAACAACTCCAACAATAGTGCGAGCATGTTCATTGGAATAAATTGGAATTCGTTTACCAGAAATAGTTTTAAAATAAGATAATTGTGGAACGGTGTTCTTAATATAACCCCAAGCAACAACTGGTTGATCGTTCCAAATAGCTTGCGCAATATCTTGTGATGTTGGATTTTTCAAAACACGCGATGAATGCCCCAGTGCGGAACTAGATTTTGCTAATGCCGATGCATACATACCATAGCCAACTTGCTTGCCGTCCAAAAATCCAACGAACATTTTATAAGGGTCATCCCAAACATTTTTTACCCAATCTGGTTCGCGTGGGTTATAGCCTGCTAAATTTACAATTTCTTTGTCATCACTTACTGTACCCAAATAAGCCAATGCCATACGCAATGACGCAGCTTCGCAAGAACGCGAATATTGTTGACGATAATATGGCACAACTAATATATGCGTATCTGCTCGTGTTTCAAAAACATTTGTAGTGATAATATCACCCGCAATTTGAATTTGATATTTTGTTTGTGGTGCCAAATCATTGTCGGGAATAAAAGTCCCTATGTTTTTATTTATAGAAAATTTTCCTGCAACATTGGGAATAATGGAAAAAGAATTTTTAAATGAATCTAAATTTATTATATTTGGAAAGATAATAGTAATTTGGGTTTTTGTACTTTGGTGTGGGCCCGAAGGTAAAATCACCACCTCGCCCGCCCTTTGGGCACCCTCTCCCCAAAGCGGAGAGGGTAATTTGGAATCTTCGATACTATCTGTCTCCATCACAACATTTGGTTTTAAAAGTTCCATTTCTGCGACACTATCTTTCTCTGTAATAAGTTGATTTAAAGTTATATTATCATCCGCATTAACTTTATTTGGATTAGCAACACTAACTAACCATATAGATACACCAATAGCTATAACAATATAAACATACGCATGGATTTTATGAATATGTTTATGTTTCCTCATATACATATTATACCGCGAGATCTAATATATTCCAATATAAATTGGGGATTTTATTAACGGTTTTGTCGGAGAAGTTCACGATTGTCCGCCTGCTTGGACTTGAACCAAGGGCCGATCCGGTATAAGCGGATTGCTCTACCAACTGAGCTACAGGCGGATATTTACTTAAGCATTATTAACTAAATTTACCGAAAATGCAACTGTTAGATAATCATAATTTGACAAATATGTAAATAAAAGTATGATTAGTGTAATTTAAAAAATACAAAAACTTAACAAATTTCAACTATGAAAGAGTTAGAATTAAATAAACTGAAAAATATCCAGGATTTACTTGATTTATTATTACCAGGAGAGGCCTTTGAAAAATTTAAGAAAGAGTTGTTGGTTGAGGTAGAAATGTACATCTTGCGTGACAATCCAGACTCAGATGTACCAATGCCTGATTTTAAAACTTTCAGAGAGGTGTTAAAAAAGTTCATTGAAGTATTGTTATATGTTAATGAGAAGGTGTCTTTTATACCCGAAGGTATAGACATTAGACCATTAGATGGCAACAGGTTTGATTTTGAGCATCATGCAATGGACCAATACCACTTTCTTATGTGCATAGGCGATCAGGTGGCATATTATGTTCATTCTGAAACCAATACTGACAATGCAAATGAGGAGAGCGAGGATTCGTATAGTATGAAGTACCTTGATTCACTAACAGAATTCCTCAAAAGACTTGAAGCCCTTACATAAGGGCTTTTTTTATTCATGATTGTATTCTAACTGGTGCGGTTGGAATTTGAGAGTGCCATTGTCAAACTTTGACAAATACCCAATACACATGTAATATTGATTTAATTTTAAAAATCTAAAAACTTAATAAATTTCAACTATGAACAAAATCTATCTTTTACAAGGAATTATCTTCCAAAATGGAAGTATTTATGGGATTGGAAACAAACCTGGAATTGGATCTGCTGCAACAATAAAGCCGGCAATGATTTTTGCAATGTTCCATGGAATTGTAGGGCCAAATGTTTTAAATGAATTAACTGGCGAAATGAGCGATAAATGGGGTGAATCTTCAATCACAAATTTTGAATTGACTGAGAACACATTAACATACATCAAGCACTACAATGGCCGACCACCTATACACTATTCTTTCACAAAGAAAGAGGATGGCTCTTGGTCCGGTAAATACAGTGGAATAGATTGTGGTGAGGGCGAAGCAAATATCCACGTAGTTGAGACCTTTGAATCATTTCTGTCTCCTGAATCAATAAAAAATGGTTAGCCAAATTACACAGACCATTTTTACCGAAGTCTAACTTGATTGTTAGACTTTTTTATTATCTAAATACCAAACTTTGACAAATACACAATATGGATGTAGTATTGAATCAATTCTAAAAATGTAACTTCACTAATAAACAAAATTCATGAAAAATTCTGAACAAATGGCAAAATACCTACTTGAAATAGGTGCTGTAAAACTAAGTTTAAAAACTCCTTTTACATGGACATCTGGCATAGAATCCCCTGTTTATTGTAATAACAGAGAAACACTGGGTTATCCTGAGATAGTATCTTTTATAAAAGATAGTTTTTGTGAGATTCTTAAAGAAAATCAGTTTGGTCGAGTCGAAGCTATCGCAAGTGTTGCAACAGCTGGTATTCCACATGGTTCAATCCTGGCAAACCATCTAAACCTACCATCATGTTATGTGAGACCAGAGCCTAAAAAACATGGTCTTAAAAATCAAATCGAAGGACCAATCCCAATTGGTAAAAGAGTTGTGGTTGTTGAAGATTTAATTTCAACAAGTAAAAGTAGCACGTCTGTAATTGAAGTATTGCAAGATGCGGGTTGTGAGGTAATAGGATTGATCGCAATCTTTACATATGGTTTTAAATTTAACTTAGAAAAAATACTACGTATAAAAAATATAAGTTTCCGTACAATTACTAACTTTGAAACACTGTGCCGAATTGCTATGGAATCTAATTTTTTAAATAAAGAAGAGTTTATTGAAGCTTTTGAATTTGCAAAAGACCCAATGAATTGGAGAAATAATGCAAAACTTCTGGAAACAAAAAATAGCTAGTTGCAGGCTTGAGTTGCAACAAAATGGTGTGTCTATGACCCACCATTTTTTTATTTGTATTTTTTTATACAAACCCCCTAATCCTTACAGGATCTGTACACCTTTCGTATCGTACTCACTTCATTCCGTGCGATATACTCAAGGTCTTGCGCTACGCTCACCCCCTTATCAGGTGGACTTTTAATCACAATTTTAAGCTGTTTTTGGATTAAGGCCGAAGGATTTTATGATTTCGTTGTATGCGTCTTGTTCGAGGGTTTCAACTTCGATAAGTTTATTAGCAATTGCATCCAGAATATTTCTATTTTCATTTATTAATTGATGCGCACGAGTATGAGCATCTTTCATTAATCGTTCAACTTCGGAATCTATACGAGCTTGAAAAGCTGGTGATGTATCCCCTGGTGCGACACTACCAAAAACAACTTTAGGGTGGGGAGTTGTATTTAACGGACCAATATTGTCCGACATTCCATATTTTGTAACCATTTCCCTTGCCAAGTTTGTAGCAACTTCCAAATCATTTGATGGACCGGTACTAATATCGTTAAAAATAATTTCTTCGGTGGCATATCCACCAAGGAAAACAACAAGATGGTCAAGAAAACTTTTTTTAGTTGGTAAATGTTTGTCTTCCAAAGGAATCTTCATTGTAAATCCCCCAGCAGTTCCTCGTGATATTATACTAACTTTGTGAACAGGGTCCGAATATGGCAATAATGATGAAAGTAATGCATGCCCGGCTTCATGATAAGCGACTTTCTTTTTTTCAGGTTCGCTCATAATATGAGACTGTCTCTCAGGACCAATCATAACTTTTTCAACAGCATTTATTAAATCAATTTGACCTAATTCTTTCTTGTCTTGCCTTGCTGCTAATATGGCAGCTTCGTTCATCACCGAATATAAGTCCGCTCCTGAAAACCCGGGTGTGCGAGCTGCAATAACTGCAAGATCAACAGCTGGTTCAACCTTCTTTTTCTTGATATGGATTTTTAAAATTTCTTCTCGATCGCGCCTATCTGGTAAATCAAGA
>MFUO01000006.1 GCA_001786995.1 Candidatus Nomurabacteria bacterium RIFCSPLOWO2_01_FULL_33_17
GGAACAGCGGTAGCGGAGAGACACTGCTTCCGCAGTGTCTCGGAGCGGACGATGTGCCGTGACGGAATTCATTACCTCACTTTGTTTTGAAAATAGGTTCTAACTTGGTACAATAGAGACACTGGTAATGCCCTTGTAGTTAAATGGATATAACTGCGGACTTCTAAGCCGTTATTGTAGGTTCGATTCCTACCGAGGGCACAAATAAAAAAGACTATAATTATAGTCTTTTTTATTTGTGCCCGAGAGCAAACATCTGCATGTTTGCGTGTAGGATATCGAAAAGCTTTTCGTTGTGTATGAGAAATTTATAATTTTGAATACACCGAAAAGGTGTACAGTTCATGTAATGAAAGATCCCTACCACAAATATAAATAAAAAAGGACTGCTTTCGCAATCCTTAAAAATATTTTGGCAGATATATTAGTCTGCTGGCTCACTAATATCAACACGATAGGATGCAAAAGGGATGTCTTCATCTTCCGGGAAATTTCCCTCATATCTTTTTTCGATCGGGTCTTTGACTTCACTTAAAGAAAGTGGAATCATATACCTTTCTGTGTTTTTATTGAAATTTGGTTTTTCGTTATTAGGGATTCTTGTTTTTGTGAATACAATAATTTTATGACCATCTATCTTAAGATTAAGATAATAACCTCTTTTTAGTTTTTTGTACTGTTTCCAGTTCAAATTGATGCAAAGGATTTTTCGATTTTCTGTGCTCATCGTTACCATAGCCTTAATTTTTTAGTTTTAGTTAAGTGAAGTTTGAATTGAATATTAATATACCAATACAAGAGTTTATTGTCAATGAAAAATAAGATAGGTTTTGTCTTATTTGACATTTTTATGTATTATGTATAAAATAAAGAAAACTTAAAAAAGCGACATATGGAACATTTTAAAATTTTTTGCGGTGATTGGATTTATCCATCACGTGATAGTTCTACAAAAATAAACTATCCAATTGACATACCATTGGTAGCTGAAATATATCCACGAAGTGATAGAAAAGGGAAGATGGTTTCTGAAAGTGGAATGATTAAGGAACACTTAAACAGTTCTCGCTTCCTTAAATTACATTTAAGAACTGATAATATACTTTGCATTCTTTCTCTTCACAATGAAACTGAAAGCATGTTTCTGAAAGAAATTAATGAAGATATTTCTTTCGATCGAGAAACGCTCGCTAGGCCTAATTCTCTTTGGTATGATGGGAAATATCCAGGAAAAATAATAAAGCATAAGAACAGAGAAGAGAATGAATGGAATTCTATTTTCTTCACCAGCATTTTACTGCAAGTATTTATGGCTGGAGAAAAATTACCAAATGGTATTTCTTTTCGTAACGCAACGATTCCCGAGATAGAATCTCTCGGGCGTTGGTAAAACGAGTCTAATTTATTGAATATAACCCCAGTTTATTATAATTGGGGCTTTTTTATATTGCATTTTTGTATTTTTATGATAGACTGTTTTTATCAATTTAATATGGGCCGTTAGCTCATCTGGTAGAGCACCTCATTTGCAATGAGGGGGTGGCAGGTTCGAGTCCTGTACGGTCCACAGATAAATTAAAACACGCTTGATAGAAATGTCAAGTGTTTTAATTTATCTGTGGCCGTAAGCAAATAAACTGCTTTATTTGCCTCAGAACGAGAAAAGCTTTTCGTTGTGTATGAGAAATTTATAATTTTGAATACACCGAAAAGGTGTACAGTTCATGTAATGAAAGAGTCCTCTTTTTATGCTAAAATAAATTTATGAAGAAAATTATATTAGTCTTATTAATTTGCGTAATTTTAATTTTGGGTTATTGGTTGATATCGCCTTTTTGGCGTAATAAAGTAGTTAGTGAAAATTTACCAAATACTATTGATAATATTTCTGAAGATAAAAAAGATAATGAAATTATGATTTTTAAAAAAGGAACTTTTACAGGTTTTGATAAAATTCATAATGGTTCCGGTGATATTGTTTTAGTACAAATTAATGGAAAAAATTATATTAGATTTGAGGAAAATTTTAATGTAAATAATGGACCAGATTTATATGTTGGTTTGGGTAAAAATGGTGAATATATAAAAGATAGTGAATTAGGTAAACTAAAAGGTAATATTGGTTCTCAAAATTATGAGCTACCAGAAAATATTAATTTTGAAAATGTTCATGAAGTTTGGATTTGGTGTAAAGCTTTTTCTGTACCTTTTGCAAAAGCTATTTTATTTGATTTTTAGTTATCCACAGGTTCAATACTAATATCGCTTGCATGTGAACGAGCGTTCACATATAATATAAACATATGACACGAGAACAATACATACGAATATTGCAAAGAGAATTAGATAAACTAAATCAAGAAATTGACATGAAAATCATTTCTAAAGAAAGTTATTCTAAAGAATCTAAAGAGCATAAATTACTACTTAAAAAGATTTATCAACATACTCATAAAAATTCTTTGAAAAACTTCTTTATGAAAATATTTACTCAACGATCTTTGCAATTTTAATATATGAATGAATATAAAAATAAACTTGTGGCTTTTTATGCATCAGCAAGTCGTATGCCGACTTATAGCGAAATGATGAAGTTATTTAGTTTCAAATCTAAAAATGCAGTTGCAAGACTTGTCGAAAAATTAATTGATACCGGAATTGTTAAAAAAGATTCACTGGGGCGACTGATACCCAGTGCATCTTTTAGTGATGTTCCATTGTTGGGTTTAATCAAAGCTGGTTTTCCATCACCTACGGAAGATATTGTTGAAAGCACAATTAATTTAAATAATTTTTTAATTCGCAAAAAAGATTCGACATATATACTAGAAGTCGATGGTAACTCTATGATTGATGCTCATATTGCTGATGGGGATATGGTTATCGCTGAAAAGACTGAATTTGCCCGCGACCGAGAAATTGTAATTGCCGAAGTTGATGGGGAATTCACTATGAAATATTTTCGACAAGAGGGAAGTAAGATTTGGCTTGAACCAGCCAATAAAGATTTTAAACCAATCTATCCAGAAAATGATCTAAAAATTTGTGCAATAGTAAAGGGTGTAATTAGGAAGTATTAATAAATATGAAAAAAAAGATTTTAAAAAATAATAAAGAACTAGTTATATACCAAACAAAATCAGGAGCGATTGAGTTGCGGGGGGATTTCTCGCACGAAACTTTATGGGCGACACAGGCACAAATCGCTAATGTTTTTGGTGTTGATACTAGAACAGTTAACGAACATATAAAAAATATTTTAAAAACAAATGAATTGAAAGAATCTGCAACTGTCCGGAATTTCCGGATAGTTCAAATCGAGGGTAATCGTCAGGTAGAACGTGATATATATCACTATAATTTGGATATGGTGATATCGATAGGTTATAGAGTTAATTCAAAAACAGCTACTCTTTTTCGTCAATGGGCTACAAAGACTTTAAAAGAGCACTTAGTAAAAGGCTATACGATAAACAAAAAAGTTCTTTTAAAGAACCATGAGCAGTTTTTAAAGACAGTATCTGAGATTCAATTACTTTTACCAACACATACAATTTTAGACCCAAAAGCTATGATTGATTTAGTGAAAGAATTTTCCATTACTTGGAGTAATCTTGATGCATATGATAAAGATCTTCTATTTGGAAAAGGTGTTACTAAAAAGAAGATTAAAGTAAAAAGTGAAGAAATATTAAAAGAAATAAATGAGTTAAAATTGGAATTACTTAAAAAAGGTCAAGCTACAGATATTTTTGCTCAAGAAAGAGTAAGAGGTAGTATAGAAGGTATCATTGGTAATGTCATGCAGTCTTTTGGTGGTGCCGATTTGTACCCAAGTCTTGAAGAGAAAGCCGCACACCTTTTATACTTTATAGTAAAAAATCATCCGTATATTGATGGTAATAAACGCTCGGGAGCTTTTGTTTTTATTAGATTTTTAAGAAAAAATGGTATAAAAGGTGCTCAAAATATAAACCCAGCAGGTCTTGTAGCTATAACTCTTCTGATTGCCGAAAGTGATCCAAAACACAAAGATAAACTAACCGCATTGGTTGTGGAGCTACTAAGAATAGGGAAGTAAACCTGAACCCGTTTGAGGTATCCCCCTTAAAATTTGACTTATTTTGAGATTTTTGCTACTCTATTATCTAGTGTCACACTATGAGTAACAAAGAGAATGAAACGCTCATCCAAGGAACGGTTGAAGAAGCATTACCGAATGTAATGTTTCGTATTATTTTAGATGATGGACGAAAAATCATCGCATACCTTTCAGGGAAAATGCGCATGCATCGTATCAAAGTTATTATTGGAGACAAAGTAGAAATGGTGGAAGACCTGCAAGGTAATCGCCATCGAATAGTTCGTAGATTGTAAAAATTGTATGAAAGTTAAATCATCACTTAAAAAAAGAAGTCCAGAAGATAAAATTGTTCGTCGTCGCGGGCGACTTTATATTATTAATAAAAAGAATCCTAAGTTTAAACAAAAACAAGGTTAAATATGCGTATTTTAGGTATAACAATTCCAGCAGAAAAAAAACTTGACATCGGACTCACTGTTCTTTTTGGCGTGGGTCGCAAGACTGCCGAAAAAGTTTTAGCAGCACAAAAAATAAAGGTTGGAAGTCGTCCAGCTGATTTGACAATGGATCAAGAAAATGCGATCCGTCGTGTTATCGAAGAAATGAAAATAGAGGGTAATCTCAAGCGTGAAATTTCTGGAAATATCAAACGCTTGAAAGATATCAAAAGTTATCGCGGTTCACGACACACTAAAAAATTACCTATTCGTGGACAGCGTACAAAAACAAATTCACGAACATTACGAGGTAATGTGCGTGCAACAATGGCTTCTGGTCGTCGAAAAGAAAGCAAGACATAGTTTGAATAATATATTATGGGAAAATTAAAGATAAAAAACAAAAATGAAGGATCACAGAATGAAGGAGTTCCAAGAACTAATTCTTCTGTCCGCGTGCCCAAAAAGAAAGTTGTAAGCGGTACACTTCATATAGATGCGACTTTTAATAATACAAAGGCTCTTGTATCGGACAAAAATGGTAATACATTGTTTTGGTCATCAGCCGGATCATTGGGATTCAAAGGTGCTAAAAAGGGTACTCCATTTGCAGCAGCAAAAGTTGGTGAGATATTGGGTGAAAAGTCTCGTGCAATGGGTATAAAAGAAGTAGATGTTATCATTGTTGGAGTTGGTTCTGGTCGTGAACCTGTGATTCGGTCATTTAATGCATTTGATATCGAAGTTACTGCAATTCGTGATCAAACACCAGTACCACACAATGGTCCAAAACCTAAAAAGCCTAGACGCGTTTAAATAATATATGAAACCAGTAAAGAAATATAAAGTAGCTCGAAGACTTGGTGCACATGTTTTTGAAAAAACACAAACTGCAAAATTTGCGGATTCTCTTAATCGTCGCAGTAAAAAAAGTACAAAGCGTGGTAAACCATTGTCTGGCTATGCTGAACAAATGTATGAAAAACAAAGAATTCGTTTTTCATATGGAATTTCAGAAAAGCAATTTTCTAATTATGTTAAAGTTAGTACAAATACAAAAGGTGCAATTCCATCTCTATTATTAGCCGCACAATTAGAATCAAGATTAGACAATATTGTTTATCGTCTTGGTTTTGCACCAACTCGTAGAATGGCTCGTCAAATGACTTCACATGGACATTTTTGTGTTAATGGAACTCGGACAACTGTACCATCGTATTCTATAAAACAAGGTGATGTTATAACTGTCCGCGAAGGTAGTAAAAAATCAATTATGTTTGCAGATATGATTGCGAAACAAAAAGATAATTCAATTCCACCATGGTTAACATTATCTATTGATACATTAACAGGTAATGTAAAAGGAAAACCAGGATTAGTTGACAGCGGTTTTGATTTTAATAGAGTGATCGAGTTCTATAGTCGTTAATTATTAGTTAAATATTATTTTCTCCTATATGCATGAATATTCTATAATTCTTCCCACAAAGCCACGCGCAGTTAAAGATGAACCAACAAAAGGTGTCTTTGAAATAGACAATCTATACCCAGGGTATGGACACACATTGGGTAACTCGCTTCGTCGCATTATTTTGTCCTCTATTCCAGGAGCGGCAATTACTTCTATTAAAATAGATGGAACTCAACATGAATTCTCTGTTATTGATGGAGTTCGTGAAGATGTTATTACAATTATTCTTCACTTAAAACAACTTCGTTTGCGTTTACATTCTGATGAACCACAAGAAATTACTCTTGAAATCAAAGGTGCAAAAATTGTAACTGCTGCCGATATTAAATCCAGTAGTCAAGTTGAAGTTTTGAATAAAGATTTATATATTGCAGAATTAACAGACAAAGCTGGCTCACTTTTTGTAACTATGCGTGTAGAGCGCGGTCTTGGTTTTGTAACAAAAGAAGAACATCAAAGATCTAAAGTTGAAATAGGAACAATTGCTGTTGATGCTATATTTACACCTATTCGTCGCGTTTCTTATGAAGTTGAAAATATGCGTGTTGGAGACAATACTAATCACAATCGTCTTCGTATTAATATTGAAACTGATGGTTCCATCACACCAAGAGAAGCTTTGAATCGTTCTATTCGTATTATGATAGAACAATTAGATGCAATGTTGGAACATGAAGTTCGCAATATCTCAAACGATAGTGATGAAGACGAAGTTTCTACTAAACACGAAGAATCAAGTAAAAAAACTTCAGCTGTCGATGGTGAATTTACAGATATTTTGAAAACTCGTATTGATACACTGGGTCTGTCATCTCGTATATTAACCGCTTTACAAAATGCAAATATTCGAACAGTTGGAGGCGTTGCTCGTAAAAGAAAAGATGATTTATTAGATATTGATGGTATTGGGGAAAAAGGCATTAAAGAAATTAAAGACATACTTGGTAATTTTGGAATAACCTTGAAAGAATAATATGAGACATCACAATTCTAATCGTAAATTTGGTAGACCAGCATCACAACGCCGAGCACTTTTAAAAAGTTTGGTTGTGGCTTTTGTAACACATGACGCTATAACTACAACTGATGCCAAAGCTCGTGAGCTTCGTCCATTTATGGAAAAATTAATTACAACTGGCAAGAAAAAGACATTGTCATCTCGTCGTGATTTACTTTCAAGACTTGATAATAATGAAGCCGTTGTTAGTAAAATTATTGATACTTTAGCAACTAAATATGAGAATCGACCAGGTGGGTATGTTCGTATTTATAAACTTCCTCGTCGACTGGGAGATGCCGCATTGATGGCTCGTATCGAATTTGTATAATAAAAATTATGGAAAAGAAACAAAAACCACAAATATATACTGTTGATGCAACTGGACAAGTATTGGGCCGTATGTGTTCGTCTATTGCAAAAATTTTGATGGGTAAAACAACTGTGGGGTACGAAAGACATATTTTATCAGGAGCAAGTGTAAATGTTATAAATGCGAGTAAATTATTCATGACTGAAAAAAGAAAGCTTGAAACAATGCATGAAAAATATTCCGGATATCCAGGAGGTCTGAAATATAAAAGCAATGCTGAAATAATTTCTAAAAAAGGTTATGCGGAATTAATTCGTCTTGCTGTATATAATATGTTGCCACCAAATAGACTTCGTCAGCCTATGATGAATAAATTAAAGATTACAGAATAATAATATGGAAACAAAAATAAAAACAAAATCCACAGCTGCCCATGGAGACCTGCCTACCGGACAGGCAGGTAAAAAATACATTCGTGCTATTGGTCGCCGTAAAACAGCAACAGCTGTAGTTAAAATTTATCAAGACGGAACAAATACTTTTACAATAAATGGTAAAAAAAGTAGTGAATATTTTCCAACAGCTGAATTACAAAAAGTTATTCATGACCCTGTAACAAAGACAAAAAATACAGAGAAATATGATATTGTTGTAACTACCAAAGGTGGTGGTATCCATGGTCAAGCCGAAGCAGTTCGTCATGGTATTGCTCGTATTCTTGCAAGTTTTGATGAAGAAACAAAGGGTAAAGTTAAAAAACTTGGATTCCTAAAACGCGATCCTCGTGCTAAAGAACGCCGTAAATTCGGTCTCAAAAAAGCCCGTAAGAGTCCACAATGGAGTAAGAGATAAAAGTAAAATCCCGAAAGGGATTTTTTGCTTGACATAATCATTAAATATATATAATTTAAATAAAACTATAATTTATGGAAGCTATAAAATTAAATATATTACTATCTGAAAAGAAAGAATTAATAAAAATAGGAACAAGCCTAGTCAAACAAAAATATGGAAATATTTATGATTGTTCAAGTTTTGTTAGAGGAATTTATCAACAAGTTGGTCTAAATTCTGATTTTAATAATCAGCCAATATTATCTCTTGAAGATATTTTTAAAGAGGAAAATATAGGGTATCTTTGTTTTTTAAAAAATAAAAAATATATACAAAATCTTTATCGTTTTAGTCACATAGGAATCATATTTCCAGAACAAAATTTACTTCATTATACTAGATATTTTGGAGAACCTAATGTGCGAGAGGTTCATTTAACACCTATTTTAAAAATATTGGAAGTCTATAATTTTGTAACCTAAATGCCCTAAATCTTAATATTATGGGGCTTTTTATTTTTCAAAAAATAAGTATAATAAAGACATGAAAGATGGTGAACAAACTAAAATAGTGTATATCTTTATAGATGCATCAAATCTTTGGCAAGCACAAAAGGCTAAAGGAAAAATGTTTGATTATCAAAAATTAAAAGCTTTTTTAAAGAGTAAATTTTGTGCTTCTGAAATTCAGATTTTTTATTATACAGCTTATCCAAAAGAAGGAACTCGTGATCAAAGTCAAGATGGAAAACATAAATTTTTTACTTATCTTAAAAAAGGATTGGGTTTTACTGTACGGAAAAAAGAACTTAAAAGGATAATCCAACATAGTGATATTGGAGACTCGATACAAGAAAAAGGAAATATGGATGTTGAAATGACGATAGATGCAATTCATTTTTGTAAAAAATATGATACCTCTGTATTGTTTACAGGAGATTCTGATTTTCTTGCTTTGGTTAATTATTTGCGAAATGGTGGGAAAAAGGTTTTTATTTTTTCATCTAAAAACAATATCTCTCAAGAACTTCGAACAGGGGGTGATGGATATTTTGATGTATTAAATATAGAAGAAGATATATGGGGAAGAGACCTTAAATATAAAGAAGAAAAAATTTAATAAAAAGTAGCCCTCCTTGCGGAGGGCTACCCTTGGATGTAAAACCCTTAAAGTTTTTATGACAAAACCCTAAGACAATACTAGTATACACTTTTTAACCAAAAAGTCAAAATTAGGTTAAGTTATACACATATAAGATTTATATAATTACAACGTCTTGTTATCTTTTAAAAAAGCCATTTTTTTGCTATACTGCTGGTATATGAATGATAATGAAGAAATTGCTAAACAAGATGAAATCTTTTCGCACGACGATTCTAATGAATCGTTTAGTGACGATGTAGAATTTGTAGCTGATGAAGAGAATTCAGGGGGTAGTGCTTTATCCGGAGAGTCTAAGCTTCAAAAATCTAAAGAAAAGATAGAGAAATTAACATCTGAAAAAGATGAATATCTTTTGAATTGGCAAAAAGAAAGAGCAGATTTTGTGAATTATAAAAGGGAAGAAGATGTTCGTTTAAATCGTGCTAGAGCCATAGGATTTGAAAGGGGATTAGAGGGCGTTATAAAAATGCTCGACACTTTTGATATGGCAATGGTCAACAAAGATTCATGGAGTAGTGTTGATGCGAATTGGCGTATGGGTGTGGAATATATTTATAATGAAGGCTTGAAATTCTTACAAGATTCTGGTATTGAAATAATCGAACCAACTTTAACTTCTGCTGTTGACCCAAATATTCATGAATCAGTAGAAACAATAGACACCAATGATGAAAAACTAGATCACACTGTTGCAAGTGTTATTCAAAAAGGATACCGAACATCCGAATATGTAATCCGCCCCGCAAAAGTTGCGGTGTATACTTTATAATATAATTATGAAAACTAAAGCTAAAAAATGGCTCAAAATTGCACTCTTTGCACTATTAATACCATTAATTGCTATGCAGTTTATTAGTGGTTGGAATTGGAAGCTACACGATTTTGTTTTTATGTTTTCTTTTATTTTCTGTATTGGTATGGCTTATGAATTTGTAGTTAGTGGTGTAAACAATAAAAAATATAGATTTTTACTTGGTGTTTTATTTTTACTTGGTGCTTTTACAATTTGGGGAATACTAGCTACTGGTTAATTTAGCAATATAAAAGTCCAGGCAAGGCCTGGACTTTTATATTGCTCTTTTGCGGTTGTCTATCGCATAGCGAATAGTTTGATCATCAGATTCGGAAAGGCGAGAGCCTAAAGACATACCACGGCCAAGGCTGGTGATGGTTATTTTGTTTTTATTTAATTTATCGTGAATAGTTTCTAAATAATCAAGCGTTATAGATTCCATAATTTCACCTTCTGGCGAAATTGGAAAAGCTAAAATAATTTCTTCCAATCCTTTTTCAATCCAATATTCTATTGTTTTTGGAATGTAACTTTTTTCTATAATATGTACATCTTCTGCCATTTCAATTTTATTTGGAAATGGAACTATCGCTAAAATTCCTCGATATGATTCTATAATATAAAGTGAATCATAATCTTCTTGATTTGCAAGTAGTGTTAGGATTTTTGGATTTCGATTTTCATTTATACAAACATTACAAATAGGGCCGTCACCAAGACTTGTTGCACCGCATAAATTACAACTAAAAACATGCCCCTTTAAATTATTTAAAATATTTACTAATTCATTTGATAAAACACCATGATTGCGAGTCAAAGCATATGCAAAACGGCGGGCTTGCCGTGGTCCTATACCAGGTAATTTGCCAAGAACTTTTACTAAATTTTCTAAATTAGATGTATGCATATTTTAGAATCCTTCTAATCCTGTTTCTTGAGGTTTGACAGACCCATATTGTTCACCGGTTTTATCAATTGGTAAAAATGACGTGGTCTTATCATCAAAGTATAATTCAATTCTACCTGTTGGTCCATTACGATGTTTCTCTATTAAAATTTCGGCAATATTTGTGCGTTCACTTTCGTCGCGACCCTTATCCTCACGATGAATAAACATAACAACATCGGCATCTTGCTCGATAGATCCCGAATCACGCAAATCAGATAATCTTGGTTTACCTCCGCGTTGCTCTACAGCACGAGACAATTGAGATAAAGCTAGTACTGGGACATCTAATTCTTTTGCAAGTTGTTTTAAAGATCGTGAAATTTCAGTAACTTGATTTACCATATTATCATATTTTTGAGCTGTAATGACTAATTGTAAATAGTCTACAACAATTAAACCCAATCCATGTTCGGATTTTAATTTACGAGCAATTGACCGCATTCGAGCAATTGTATTACCAGCAAAGTCATCTATAAATAGGGGAGCTTTAGACATGCGAGACAATGCTTCTTGTAGAATTGTGTAATCATTTTCTTGAGTCAGTCTTCCTGTACGCAAATGCCAAGATGAAACTCGAGCTTCGGCAGCTAGCATTCTGTCTACTAATTGTTGCGAACTCATTTCCAAAGAAAATATTCCAACGGGTATATTATTGCGAACTGCAACATGCCGAGCAATATCCATAGCCAGTGTTGTTTTACCAACAGATGGACGAGCAGCCAGAATTATAAGATCTGATTTTTGAAGACCGGCCAATAAATTATCTAAATCTTTGTATCCTGTTGGTATACCACGCAAAGAACTATCAGAATCGGAAAGTTTATCAAATCTTTGCCAAGCTTCATCTATCATTGCGCTCATTGGAATAAATTTTTGTGAACCTGGACGAGAAGTAACTTCATGAACTCTTTTTTCAGCACCATCTAATGCATCGGTTATATTTTCCGGTTCACTATATCCCATTTCACCAATATCACTACCGGCTTCAATAAGAGCTCGAAGCATAGCTTTTTTATATACAGTTTCCGCATAATGGTTTGCATGAGTTGCGCTGGGAACACCTTCGGTAAGACTTGCAACATATAAAGATCCACCAATAGTATCTAATTGGCCCAGGTCTTTTAATTTTTCTGTTACGGTTAGAATATCTATGGGTTCACCATTTTTGGATAAATTAAGCATTGCATCATAAACAATGCTGTGTTTATGAGCATAAAAATGGTCAGGTACAAGAATGTCTGATACTTCATGTAAAGCTTCCACCCGAAGCATTATAGAGCCCAATACAGCACGCTCTGCATCCAGTGATTGTGGGGGAATACGAGACCCAGTATCGATTGGTTTTTTCTCTTTGTATTGGTTTTTTCTGTAATTTTTCTGGTCTCTGTCTGACATACGATTTAATATAGCACATAGAAATCAAGGTGTCTTTCAGACCTGTTTATAGTATGGGGAATATCTGGGAAAACTAGTTATATCATTTACACACCTCACCCCTGGCCCCTCTCCTGGCTGAGAGGGGAATAAATAGTAAGGTATATAAAATGTTGCTAGAATTGTTTTTTTAGTGTACTATTGAACTATGACAAAAAAGATTTTACTTTCAGGGATCCAGTCCACAGGAACTCTCCATATAGGTAACTATTTTGGAGCTATAAAGCAATTTGTGGAATTACAAGATAATTATGATACTCGTATATTTGTAGCCAATTTTCATTCTGTTACAACTATTCAAGATAAAGAAAAATTAGAAAAATTAACTCGCGAAATAGTCATTGATTATTTAGCTTGTGGTCTTGATCCAGAAAAAGTTACTTTATTTTTACAATCATCAATTCCAGAAGTTACAGAACTTGCTTGGTATTTTAATTGTTTAATAACCGTACCTTATTTAATGCGAGCTCATTCATATAAAGATAAAGTTGCTAATGGTAAAGAACCATCAGCAGGACTTTTTACTTATCCAATGCTTATGGCTGCTGATATTTTAATTCAAGATTCTGAGATTGTTCCTGTTGGACAAGACCAAAAGCAACATATTGAATTTACTCGTGATGTTGCAACTAAATTTAACCATACTTATGGTGAAACTTTTAAATTACCAGAAGCTTATATTTTGGATGATGTTTCAATAGTTCCTGGGTTAGATGGGCAAAAAATGAGTAAAAGTTATGGTAATACGATTCCACTTTTTGCCGAAGATAAAGATATAGAAAAACTTTGTATGCAAGTAGTTACAGATTCCTTAAGTCCAGCAGATCCTAAAGATCCAGAAACTTCAAATATTTTTCAAATTCATAAGTTGTTTTTAAATAATGTTGAAAAAGAAGAATTGGCAGAAAAATATCGTGCAGGTGGATTGGGGTATAAAGAAGCTAAAGAAATGTTAGCTGAAAGTGTTAAAAAATTTATCGGACCAATTCGCGAAAAAAGAAAAGAGATAGAAAATAATCCTGATTTTGTAGACCAAGTTTTAAAACAAGGAGGGCAAAAAGCTCAAGCTATTGCATCTAAAAAATTATTAGAAATTCGCAGTAAAGTAGGAATTTTATAATTTTATGGACGAATACAAAAAAGAAGTAAATACAATAATTCGTAAATGCGCCGGAGCAGGGGCATTGTTAAATGATTTTTTGGAAGATATTTTAACCACTGGTGAATACGAAGAAATAGCTCGTCGTTGGCAAATAGTCAAAATGCTCGATACCGGAACTCCACAGCGCGAAATAACTGAAACACTTGGTGTAGGGGTCGCAACCGTTACCCGTGGTGCAAAAGAATTAGCAGACAAAAAAGGCGGCTTCCGCAAAGCCCTAGCCAAATTCGGGAAATAACCTACAAGGTCTTGCCTTGTAGGTCCAAATATTTAATTATGAAAACAAAGATAAATTTTAAAAGAATACTATTTTACCTATGGCCACATGTTAAAAAACATTGGTTATCTTTTTCGTTAGTTTTTGGTGGTTTTGGAATTGGTATAATCTTTGAGGCGATAATTAGACCATATTTATATAAAGAACTTATTGATGCTTTCTCGTCTGGTTTACCAAAAGATATGATTTTAAATCAATCCTTAGATCTATTGCTTTTACTTTGTATTGTTATTTTTATTCATCTGATTGGTTTTAGAATTGGAGATTTTAGCCTTGCATATTTTGAAAGTAAAGTTATGAAAAGACTTCATAATTTTTCATTTAATAAATTATTAGAACATTCCTATAATTTTTTCTCAAGTAATTTTTCAGGTAGTTTAATTGCTAAATCAAAAAGATTTTCAAAGTCTTTTGAAACTTTTTTTGATGTTATAAGTTTTCAAATTTATTTCTCAATTCTTACATTGTCTGGAATTCTTGTTGTTTTGTTTATTAAAACTCCAAAGATAGCTTGGATTTTTTTAGCATGGGCATTTATATATGTATTAATAACTTTTCTTTTTATTAAAAAAAAGATCCGATATGATCTTTTAGAAGCTGAAGCTGATTCTAATGTAACTGGTAGATTATCTGATTCAATAATAAATATATTAAATATAAAAATATTCAGTAGTTCTTTTTTTGAAAAAAAATCTTTTGAAAATGTAACACAAGATGAAGAGTTAAAACGTAGAAATAGTTGGCAATTTGGTAATTTCCAAAGTTTAATTCAGTCAATTATGATGGCATTACTACAAGTAGTAATTATTTTTATTTGTATAAAAATGTGGTATCGAAATGAAATTTCTATTGGTACTATAGTTCTTCTACAGGCGTACATGTTTAATCTTTTTGATATTCTTTGGAACCTAGGTCGAGCTATGACAAAAGTCATAAAATCTTTAACTGATATGAAAGAAATGATAGATATTTTTGATTTAAATACTGATATTAGTGACCCACAAAATCCCGAAGTTTTGGAAATGAAAAATGGGCATATAAAATTTAATGATGTTAGTTTTTCATATAAAAATGGAAATTCTTTAATAAATAAATTAAATTTTGCAATATTACCTGGCGAGCATGTTGGTCTTGTTGGGCATTCAGGAGCTGGTAAATCAACAATTACTAAATTATTGTTACGCTTTGCTGACACAACAAAAGGTGAAATTACAATTGACAGCCAAAATATCAAAAATGTTTTGCAAGATGATTTAAGATCTGTCATTGCTTATGTTCCACAAGACCCAATTTTATTTCATCGAACCATTAAAGAAAATATAATTTATAGTAAACCTGATGTGACAGATGAAGAAATGATAGCTGTTGCCAAGTCAGCATATGCTCATGAATTTATAAGTAAATTACCAAACGGGTATGATACATTAGTGGGCGAGCGTGGTGTAAAGCTTTCCGGTGGAGAAAGACAACGAGTAGCAATAGCACGCGCTATGCTTAAAAATTCCCCAATTCTTGTATTAGACGAAGCCACAAGCTCGCTTGACAGTCTTAGTGAAGGCTATATTCAACAAGCCTTTATAGAACTAATGAAAAATAAAACAACCCTTGTTATCGCACACCGTCTTTCTACAATTCAAAAAATGGACAGGATTATAGTGCTTGATAATGGGAAAATTGTAGAAGATGGAACTCATACAGAATTATTAAATAAAGATGGAATTTATGCCGAACTTTGGAACCACCAAACCGGCGGATTTATTAGTGAATAATGATATAATAGATTTATGAAAAAATTTTCTATAAATAATAGATATGGTTTAAATATTATTGGGAGTATTTTAATTCCAGAAAATTCTATTGGTCTAGCGTTTGTATTACATGGACTGGGGGGGGTTCCAAGCTCAAGATAATATACAACAAATTATAAATGTTTTTTATAAAAATAATTATACAGTTGTAAGTTTTGACGCTACAAATTCTATTGGTGAATCTGGTGGTAAATATGAAGATGCAACATTGGGTAAACATTATGAAGATTTAGTAGATGTTATTAATTGGTCCAAAAAACAAGAATGGTTTATTAAAAATTTTATATTAGCCGGGCATAGTATGGGTGGATATGCTGTTTTGCGTTATGCTGAGGAATTTCCTGATGAAGTAAAAGCAGTATTTCCGTATGCACCAGTAATTTCTGGTGAGCTAAGTATTGAAGCACATAAAAAATTTGAATCAGAAAAATTTAAAATTTGGGAAGAAACTGGTTGGCAAACTAGAATTAGTAAATCAAAACCAGGTTTAGAAAAGAAATTACCATTTTCACATATAGTAGAGAGATTAAAACATGACTTAAGATTAAAAGCCGAAAATTTAAACATGCCTGTATTCATTATTGTTGGTGAAAAAGATGAATCTTGTCCACCAAATCACCAGAAAATTTTTTATGATTTAATACCAAAAGATACAAAAAAAGAATTATATATTGTTAAAGGAGCTCCACATACAATACGCGAAACTGAGCAAGTTCGTGAATTACTTAATTCTCTGGATTCTTGGCTTAAAAAATTATAAGTCTTCCATTTTACAAACGGCCGTTTCTTAAATGGAAGACTAGTATAACAAATTTCAACGGCCGTTGAAATTTGTTATACTAACTGAATGATTTGGTTAATTTTATGGGTGCGTGGTATTATGAATTTATGAAAATTACAAAGTTGGGGCATTGTTGTTTAGTTATTGAATATAAAGGCAAAAGGATTTTGACTGATCCTGGGTCATATAGCAGTAGTCAAAATGAAGTCAAAGATATTGATCTTATTTTAATTACTCATGAGCATCCTGACCATTTACACATAGAATCACTTGAAATGATACTTCAAAATAATCCACAAATAAAAATAATCACTAATACATCTGTTGGTGAAATAATAAAACAAAAAGGAATTATTTTTGATATTGTTGAAGATGGCCAAAATACAATATTTGATGAAATATTAATTGAAGGATTTGGAACTAAACATGAAGAAATTTATCAAGAAATGGGCAGGGTACAAAATACTGGTTATTTTATTGATAATAAGCTTTTTTATCCCGGAGATGCTTTTACAAATCCTGGGAAGCCTATAGAAATTTTAGCTTTACCAATTGTTGCTCCTTGGATGCATTTTAAAACGGCAATCCAATATGCAATAGAGGTTAAACCTAAAACTATTTTTCCAGTGCATGATGGTATGCTTATCCCAGGACGAGTTGGTCCAATATATCGTTTACCACCACAAATTTTTGAACCATATAATATTAAATTTATTCCTTTGCAAGAAGGAGAATCTTTTGAAGCATAATTGTGGTATAATAACGGAATGAGTCCCGTTAGAAGTTATTCAGTTAATTTAGGTTTTATACAATAGATTATGTTTAAATCTTTTTATAAGTTATTAGTTAATAAAGGACGCCCTACAAAGTTGGGCTACTTCTAACGGGATGAGCAATTGGGCTATTGTTGGAATTATTATTGTGGTGTTATTGATTACATCGCCAGGACGGAGAGTTTTGGTTATTGCTTTTGGTGTTATTTATATTCCGTTACAGCATATTTTTATGTGGTTGCAAAAAATTAATTTGTCGTTAAAAGATAAAGATCCTTTGTCGTATTATTTGTCTTGCATTGTTATTTATCCTTTATATGCAATTATTATTCCATTGTCCAAGCTTTATGAAACTTTTAGTGAATCATCACATTAAACCCCATACATGGGGATTTTTTCTTAAATATGCTAATATAAATTTATATGCAAAATAGAATTTTAGTTAAGAACACAAGTGAAAATGTAGGTCAAACCGTGATTATGGCTGGGTGGGTAAATAACCGCCGAGACCAAGGTAAAATGGTGTTTTTTGACTTACGAGATATGTCTGGAATATTGCAATGTGTGGTGTTACCAAACCATATTGAAGCTCTAGAATCTGCGAAAGATATTCGCCCAGAATGGGTCTTAAAAATTACTGGAGTTGTAAATAAAAGACCAGAAAAAAATATCAATATAAATATTGTTGGCGGAGATGTAGAATTGGAAGTTACAGAAATTGAAATATTAAGTGCTACAAAAGAATTACCATTTGCAAATGACGCCGAGCTTAATTTAGACACACTACTTGATTATCGTCCTTTGACATTGCGACGACAACGCGAGCAGGCGATATTTAAAGTTCAAAATGTAATTTTACAGTCTTTTAGAGAATTTTTAAATAGTGAAAACTTTACCGAATTTCGTGCACCAGCTATTGTTGGTGATGATGCCGAAGGTGGAACAGAGGTTTTTAAATTTGATTATTTTTACGACCAAAAAGCATCACTTGCTACAAGTCCACAATTATACAAACAAATGATGGTTGGTGTATTTGAAAGAGTTTACACAATAGCAAATGTTTTCCGTGCTGAAAAGCATGCCACAACTAGACATTTGAATGAATATACCTCATTGGACTTAGAAATGGGGTACATAGATGGACCTGTTGATGTAATGAAATTAGAAACAAGATTACTGCGGTATGTTGCAGAATCTTTGAAAGAAAAATGTAGTGCTGAATTTAAACTACTTGGTGCAGATTTTCCGCTTATCCCAGAAAGTGAAGTTTTCCCAATGATGAAACTAACTGAAGCTCAAGAATTAATTTCACAAGCTACCGGTGTAGATTGTACAAAAGAACCAGATCTAGATCCTGAGCACGAACGATGGCTTTGTGAATATTCAAAAAAAGAATTTAATTCAGATTTTATTTTTATTACAAATTACCCACGAAGTAAAAGACCATTTTATGCAATGGATGATCCCGAGATTGAAGGCCGTACCAAATGTTATGATTTGCTTTTCAGGGGACTTGAACTTATTTCCGGATCTCAAAGAGAGCATAGATATGAACAACTTGTAGAAAAAATGAAATTCAAAGGTCTCGATCCAGAAAAATTTAGTTTTTATTTACAAGCATTCAAATATGGTTTACCACCACATGGAGGTTTGGGTATGGGTTTAGAACGGTTAACCGCTAGATTTTTAAATATACCAAATATAAAAGAAGCAACACTTTTCCCAAGAGATATTAATCGTATAGATAAAAGATTGAGTGAATAGTATGGATGAAACCGTTTATCAAGTTAAAACGGAAAAGTTTCAAGGGCCACTTGATGTTTTGTTATCTCTGATTGAGAAAAAGAAAATGCACATTAGTGATGTATCACTGGCAAGTGTAACTGATGATTATATTTCATATCTTTCGGGTAATATCAGTGATGATTTACCTAATGTAACTTTGTTTTTGTCTATTGCGGCAACATTGGTTTATATGAAATCTAAAATGTTGCTTGATGACGGGTCATTGCAGGATACCGAGATGAATGATGCCGGGCATAATTTGGAAGAAAGATTAAGACTATTATCGTCATTACGAAATGGGACAAATGCATATTTAAATTCTATTCCTTCCCCATATATAAAACTTTTAAGAAAAAAGAATTTACTTAGTGTTTCATTTCAACCATATGAATCTGTAAATAAAAAAAATCTTTTTGAAATTGCAAGTTTATTAATTCAATCTCTACCCGAAGAAAAAGAAAAATTACAAAAAGTCTCTGTCCTACGCGTTGTATCTCTTGAAGAAATGATTTATAAAATAAATAAAACATTAAAAACTGTTCAAGGTAAAATTTCTTTTTCAAAACTTGCAAATGCTGCAAGTTTTGATTCTATGAATTTTAAAGAAAAAAAGGTATCTGTGATAATTAGTTTTTTGGCAGTTTTAGAACTGATGCACGGAGGGCTTTTGAACATTGAGCAAAGCTCTACATATGGTGATATACTATGTGAATCTATGAATGAAATACCAGTAGTAACAAAAGATATATCATGAGTGAACTTGCAAATATAATTGTTGGAATATTATTTTATGAGTCAGATTCATTAAAGCTTGAAGAGCTTGTTAGTTTGACAGGTAAAAAAGAAGATAAAATAAAAGAAGCAATAAATGAAATTTCTGAAATTTATAATACGTCAAATTCATCTATTAATTTACTTTCGCATAATGATTCATATCAGTTTACGATAACAGGAGAAGCTCGTGATTTAATAATGGTAAGAGATGCTAAAGAAAGAGATGGTGAATTGTCCCGCGCTGCACTTGAAACATTATCATTGATAATATATCTTTCCCATGCTACAAAAAATGAAATTGATTATATTCGTGGGGTTCAAAGTTCTTATATGTTACGAGTGCTTGTGTCTCGAGGTCTTATTGCACGAGGCTCAAAGTCTGGGAATCAAACAATATATATTCCAACTATAGAAACATTAAGATTTATGGGATTGGAGAAAATAGAAGATATGCCAGATTATGAAAAAATTCATAATGATTTATCGGTTGCTGCGAAAAATAGTTTTATAATATCAGAATAATTATATGTCAGAATCTTCTTTACACATTGCTTCATTACTTGCATCTGGCGCAATTGCAGTATTTTTGGGGTTTGGTATTGCTCCTGGTTTTCGACGTTTTGTTTATAAATTTAAACTATGGCGTCAAACTAGTAGATCAGAAAATACGACAAATTCTAGTTTTCATTTAATTAATAATAAAGAAGAAACAAGTATTCCACGAGTTGGTGGGGCATTGATTATACTTATTACTATATTTACTATTTTAATTTTATTTATTTTAGCAAGATTTTCCAATATTTCTGCATTTAATTCATTAGATTTTTTATCTCGATCACAAACATTATTACCATTAGGAGCGTTTATATTAGCGGGGGCAATTGGATTTTTTGATGATGCAATTGGGATTTGGGGTAAAGGATATTGGGCGACGGATCCGGTTCGTTTACGAATCATTAAATCTATATCGATTATATTTTTAGGCTTACTTTTGGGACTTTGGTTTTATGTCAAACTTGGGATATCAACTGTACATATACCATGGTATGGGGATATTAATATTGGTTTTTTATTTGTACCATTTTTTATACTTGTTTTGTATAGTGTTTTTTCAGGAAGCGTTATTGATGGTATAGATGGTTTGTCCGGAGGAGTATTATTGTCTTCATTTGGGGCATATGCTGTAATTACATTTTTTAGACATCAATATGATTTGTCTGCATTAGCAGTAATTATACTTGCGAGCTTGCTTGTTTTTTTGTGGTATAACATTATACCTGCCGAATTTTATATGGGAGAAACGGGGATGGTAGCATTAACAACTTTGATAACAATTTATGCATTTTTTACTGATACTGTATTACTTTTACCTATTCTTGTTTTTCCTTTATTTATTACATCTATATCTGTTGTCCTTCAGCTTGTTTCAAAAAAATTACGCCGTGGTAAAAAAATATTTATTATTGCTCCACTTCATCATCATTTTGAAGCATTGGGTTGGGGTAGACCCAAAGTTGTAATGCGTTTTTGGATTATAAGCTTTATTACATCACTTATTGGCAGTGTGTTTGTTTTTGTAAGTTAAATATGAAAAAGCTTTTTGAATCAGATAAGGTTTTAATAACTACATTTGGATTACTTTTGATTATTGGTTTATTATTTTTTTTATCTGCATCACTTGGTGTTTTGGCATCTAATGGTGCAAAATTTAATTCAATAATACAAAATCAGCTTCTTTTTGGATTTTTAGGAAGTATAATTTCTTTTATTATTATAATTCGTATACCAACAACATTTTGGCAAAAGTATGCATCATTATTATTTTTTATATCTTTAATATTAACAGCACTTGTTTATATTCCAGGAATTGGTATTAGTCATGGTGGTGCTGTGCGTTGGATTGATATTGGTCCTGTTTCTTTTCAACCAAGTGATTTTTTAAAAGCCGGAGTACTTTTATATTTATCAGCATTATATTCAAAATTTTTAAATAAAAATAATATTCAAAATAATAAACTAAAACCAATAAATATATTTTCTTTGATAGCACCAGCTGTTATTATTTTAGGTCTTTGTTCTTTGGTTCTTCTTTTTCAACCAGATACAAAAAGTGTTGTACTTATATTTCTTATGGTATCAGTAATTTTGTTTATTGTTGGTTTACCTTATAAAATTATTATAAGTATTTTAGGGATTTTAATAATTGTTACGACAATGCTTATCATGAGTAAGCCATATATAAAAGATAGATTTGAAACTTTTCTTAATCCAGAAAGAGATCCACGAGGTAGTTCATATCAACTTAAACAATCATTGATTGGATTTGGTAGTGGTGGGTTAATAGGACAAGGATTTGGTCAAAGTGTTCAAAAATTTAATTTTCTTCCTGAACCACAAGGAGATTCGATTTTTGCTGTTGTTGGTGAAGAAGTTGGTTTTATTGGATCTATAGTTATTATTGGTCTTTATCTTATTTTTATTTTAAGAGGTATTAAATTAGTCTCAACATTGGAATCACCATTTGGAAGATTGTTTTTTGTTGGGTTTTTTACTTTATTTGCATTTCAAACATTTCTTAATATTGGTTCAATAACAGGGCTTATTCCATTAACTGGTGTTACATTGCCATTAATGAGTCAAGGTGGAACCTCGTTATTAATAACATGTTCTTTGTTTGCAATAGTTGTTAGATTATTATATGAACAAAATAAATTACATAATTAGATTTTTTATATTTGTTATTTGTATAATTTTTTATACACCCAATGTATATGCCGGAAATTTAACAATTACAGAGATAATGTATGACTTAGATGGTAGTGATATTGATTGGGTAGAAATTTATAATTCAAGTAGTAATGATATAGATATTACTACTTTAGGACTTTTTATTAGTAATTCTACTTCTAATCATGGCATTATAAAATATGAAGGATCACAAGTTATTAAACCTGATAAATATGGTGTTATAGTTCCAACTTCACAAATATCTTCTTTTATAACTAAATGGGGAAGTTCATTAAATATTTTTACAAGTTCTTTTTCTTTACCAAATAGTACAGCTAAAATAGAAATTAATAATGGAGACAAAAATGCACCAATTTCTTCAGTTACCTATAGTTCATCCCAAGGTGCTACTAATGATGGTAAAAGTTTACAATTAAATAATTCTAATTCTTGGGTATCTGGTAATCCAAGTCCTGGAGCTGGGTTTAGTCAAAATACTTCTCTAGAAAATAATAATACACAAAATCAAAATACTAGTCTAACACCTACAACAGTATCATCTAGTCCAGAAATAACAAAAGTTTACAAAGAACCAGTAATGCAATTTGTTTTTGATGTTCCTATAAATGTTATTGTTGGTAATAATACAACAATGAAGACAAAACTTTTGGGTTATAGCGGAGAAACAATCAATAATGGTTTATTTGTTTGGAATTTTGGTGATGGACAAACAATAAATTTAAATACTAATACTAATGTTGAACATGCATATCTTTTTCCGGGAACTTATACTATTAGCTGCTCGTATTTTTATGGGTCTTGGTATGGCAAACCAGTGGTAGTTGGTCGTACTAAAATAGAAGTTATAGAATCTCCTTTGGAGATTAAAGATATTTATAGAGAACCATATCCGGCATTGCGTATTAGTAATAATTCTGATAATGAATATGATATTAGTAATTATATTATTCAAACAAAAAATACAAATATTACAATACCCGTTGGTACTTATATTGGTGAAGATGATGATATTGTAATTGTTTTACCAAACCAAACCGAATTAGATGGAGAAATAAAATTATTATCACCATTGGGTTATACCAGTACTATATTTAATAAAACTAATACAAATAAAACAGTTTTGAGTTTAAATAATAATATAAATGATACTACAAATAATGTTTTAAAAAATAATCAAAATATAAATTTATTTGAAACAGATTTTAGTAATACAGAAATATTTGATAATAAAAATAATACAGATAAAATAATTAATTTGGACAATAATCTAGAAGAGAATTCTAAAAATAATAAATCAATATATTTACAATTATTCTTCATTATTGCATTTTCTATTGGTCTATTAGTTTTTTTAAGATTATATATAAAAAAAGAAAATAAAAACAATTCTGATGATTATGCTTTACAAGACGAGTAGATTACATTAAGCTGTATTTGTATGATAATAAAAAAGAATGTAGTTATTGTTGGTGGAGGTTTTGGAGGATTAGAATCTGCTAGGATTTTAGCTAGATATAGTAATTTATTTAATATTACCCTTATTTCGAAACAAGAAAACTTTTTATACTATCCAGCACTTTATCAATTAGCTGAAAAGGCCTCTACATATTTTTCCGTCTTAAAGATTAAAGATATGTTACCAAGATCAATTAATCTGATAATAGATGAAGTTATTGGTTTTGATAGGATTAAAAAAGTTGTTACATTTTCTAATCGTTCTGATCTATCGTATGACATATTAATTGTTGCATTAGGTAGTGTTACAGAAGATTTTGGTACACCTGGTGTTCGTGAATTCATGTATCAATTTAGAACAAAAGAAGATTTAGATCGTTTACGAGGTATTATTTTACAATATCTTGATTCAAATCAAAACGAACCAATTATAGTTGTTGGTGGTGGGCCAACCGGGATAGAGCTTGCCGCACAAATATCTACTTTATTCAAAGGAGAATCGTCGTATGATAATATTCATCCACGGGTAATGGTTATAGAAGCTTTATCTTCTGTTGTTGCTCAATTACCAGAAAGAGCTCAACATTTTATTAAAAAACATTTATTAAAACTAAAAGTTGCATTATATACAAACACAAAAGTTACATCTTATGATGGGCATATATTAAAAACAAATAATGGAGAATTTATTTCCAAAACCGTAGTTTGGGCTGCAGGGTTGGCTGCAAATCCATTACTTCGTGATTTAAACACTGAAACTGATAAAAAGGGTCGTGTAATTGTTAATGAATATTTAGAGATTCCAACTGATAATAATGTATTTGTAATAGGGGATTCAGCTTCAACATTACGAGCAGGATTGGCACAAACAGCAATATATGATGGGGCTTTTGTTGCCAGATCTATAATTGCACGAACAATAAGACATAAAAGAGAAGTTTATTCAGCCCCAAAACATGTTGGTTACGCTATTCCTGTTGGTAAAGGTTTTGGCGTTGCATCATTTGGGTCATTTATATTTCGTGGTTTTTTGGGCTCACTTTTTCGTAATATTGTTGATTTTGAATATATAATAAAACGTGCAGATCTTCGTAGTGCAATTCAAATATTTTTCCACAAAACCCGAGAATAGAGCTTTATTTGTAAGGGTTTTATAGGGCTTGACAAGGTAGTATGATAGGTGATATAATAGAGTTATGAAAAGATATATTAATAATTTAATAATTTTGACAGCTTTCATATTTATTTTTATGTTTAGCTTGTCTTTAAAAGCTGATGCATCAATTGGTTTCTCAATTGGTTTTGGTGGTAGTAATTATTCTTCAGGTTATAATTATTATGATGGTGGTTATGATCCATACATGAATGATTATTATGGATATAATACTAATTACAATTATTCAAATTATTATTCTCCAAGTTATTATGCTGGAACTAATTATAATTATGCTGGTACTCCTTTATATAATAATTTGTATAACAATTATTATAATCAAGGTTATTATAATAACTCAGTAGCCCCAATGAATTGTTTTATGTCTGGTTATCCATGTGATAATTATGGGTATAATAACTACAACTATAATAATTATAACAATAACTATAATAATTATAGTCTATCTTCTCCATTATATACTTACGGAGGAGATTCGAATTATTATTCAAATAATAATTATTATGATTATGGTTCATCCCTTTCTTACTCTAATTCCGGTTCTATGTATAGACGACGCTAATAAACGAATTCAAATATACAAAAACCAATATATAAAAAATCACCTAAAAGGTGATTTTTTTGTTATTGTGTGTATTTCAAAATTTTTGATAAAAATGTTATGATAGATTTATGCATGAAATAATACAAAAAATAAAATTATACATAAAAGAAAGAGGCTGGTCTGTATTAAAAAATCCTGGGTCAATTGCAAAATCTATTAGTATTGAATCCGCTGAACTTCTAGAGATTTTTCAATGGGAAGATCTTTCTTTAAAAAAATTAAAATCAGATGAAAAATCTCTACAGAAAATTAAAGAGGAATTAGCTGATGTTTTTATATATGCTACAGAAATGTCAATTTCTCTTGATTTAGATATTGAAAAGATAATGTTAGAAAAGCTAGAAAAAAATTCAAAAAAATATCCAGCTAATCTTGTGAAAGGGAATCAAGAGCAATATTTAAAAATAAAAGAAAAACATAGAAAAAATACTCAATAGATTGCATTAGGCAAGGCCTAACGCAAGGGGTTTAAAAAAGTTTGTTTGGTTTTTTAAGGTAGTAGCGCAGGGTATATATCCAATCTTCTTCGGTGTCGTTTTGGCTATTTACTTTTTGTTCCAGTAGCCATTCTAAATATCTAGGGTCAGTATTGGCAACATCACTAATTTGTTTACCTATATGTTTACCAAATGTAAATGTTTTCATAAGAAAAGGTTCATAAGATATAGTCATCATTTGCTCGGTTAATTTGTCGCCAGTATTTCCGGTAATTTCACTAACTTTGTCAGACAAATATTTAAATACTGCTTCTAGAATTACAATATCACCCCGTGCATCGTGAGCGATAGCATCGATATCAACATCATAATAATATCTCAAATATTGTAAATTATATTTAGTCAGTATTCCTTCACGGTCTACAAATCTTGCAATCTTTAATGTATCAATATATTGTGTAATTTGAATATTTTCGCGTTTTAGCATCCCAATATCAAATTTGGCATTATGCGCGATAAAAACATTGTTCTTATCGTCATTTATTTTTTTAAATTCATCCCACAAAACACTGCCCTGAAAAGGTGGCATATTTGCAACCATTTTGTTTGTTATATGACAAACAGCCATTGATTCGACAGACATGGGAACAGGGGGCTTGAATAGGCCATCCTTTATTTCATTATCAGTAGCTTTCTTCCAAGCAATTTGACATAAATAGTCATCATTTGTATTACCAGTTGTTTCTGTATCAAAAAAAATGTGGGTGTATTTCATACTAGATATTAGTATAACACGCATGCTATACTATGGGTATGACTGATATTCACCTGGGGTTAAAACAAGCATTACCAGACGCTATGCGAGCCAAAGACACCAATAGGCTTAACGTTATTCGGGGTCTTTTGACCTCTTTTACAAATGAATTGGTTGCAACAGGGTCTACCCCTCAAAATACGCTAGATGATATCTTATGTGGTAAAGTAATTTTACGAACCATAAAACAACGCCAAGATGCAATAGAACAATTCGAAAAAGCTAATCGACAAGACTTGGCTGACGAAGATAAAATCCAATTAGAGATTTTACAAGAATTTGCACCAGAGATGGCAAGTATCAATGAGGTTAAAAAAATCGCTGATAGTCTAAAATTATCTATGGGAATAGAAGATAAAACAAAAATGGGTATGTTAATTGGTGCGGTAAAAAAAGAACTTGGAGACCGCGGGGATGGTGCTCTTATTAAAAAGGTAGTAGAAGATTTATTTATTTAATTTATGGTTTTAAAACTCGTTTATCATTGGTTTACTATTTTATTAGCAGTTGGTGCATTGGCACATTTTGTAACAGGTGCAACAATTGACAATATATTTACAGCATCTCTTATTGCTGTATTTTTAACTATTGTTCATGTTTTAATAAAACCAATTTGTACTGCATTTCATATTCCAATTAATTTAATTTCATTAGCAATTGTAGCTGTTATTTTTAATACATTGGCTTTGTGGGCACTGGGGTCATTGATTGATGGTTTTGTAATCTCGTCAATCTCTTCAGCAGTTTTAGGAGCAATAATTTTGTCAATTTTAGCTTGGTTTAATAATCGAATGGTTAGTTAATAATGGATAAAGATTTAGAAATAAAGACAGATATTGTTGTAATCTATCACGCTAAATGCAGTGATGGATTTGGTGGTGCATGGGTAGCTTGGAAAAAGTTTGGTGATAATGCTACATATATTCCGGCAACAGATAGGGAACATTATGATTTTAATCTTGATGGTAAAGAAGTTTATATCATTGATTATTCTTATCCACAAGATGTTTTGTTGGAATTAGAAAAGAAAGCAAAAAAATTAGTAATTATTGATCATCATATTTCCGCAAAAGATTCGGTTACATCTGTCGCAGAACATGTTTTTGATATAAATAATTCGGCTGCATATTTGACTTGGAAATTTTTTTCCCCAAATGTTCCTGTTCCTAAATTAATAGATTATATTGAAGATGGGGATTTGTACCGATTTTTACTTTTAGATGCTCGACCAGTGATTGCTTATATTCATACTATGCCTTTTGATTTTGTTGCATATTCTAAAATTGCAGGAGATCTTGAAACTACTGATGGCTATATGAAAATTCTTGAACAAGGGACATTGCTTCGTACTGTACACGAGCGTCAAGTTGAATATTTTGCTGATAGGGCCGAGCTTGTAGAATTTGAAGGATACAAAGTGTATGCCGTAAATGCCAACAATATTGTTGCCAGTGATTTGGGTCATGTTTTGTCTAAAAAGCAGGGTCCTTTTGCTATAATTTTTAATTATGAAGATTTAGCTTGGAAATGTTCATTACGGGGTGATGGGACGGTAGATGTGTCAGAAATTGCAGGTAAATATGGTGGCGGTGGGCATCACAATGCTAGTGGTTTTATAATAAAAATCGATTCTCATCCATTAACAGTATTTAAGAAAATAGATTAAGATATGGCATTAACTGATGAATTAAAATTTATAGCAAAAGCCGGAGATGGTGGAAACGGTGTTGTTCGTTGGCGTCAAGAAAAATTCATTGCCCGTGGTGGACCGAATGGCGGTGATGGTGGCTGGGGTGGAAATATATATGTAACAGCAACAAGAGATACAAATATTTTAGGAACTTATAAAAAATCTCAAAAAAAGTTTACCGCAGGGAACGGTAAATCTGGAGAAGGCCAAAGTAAACATGGTAAAAATGGAAATGATATAGAAATTCCATTACCTGTTGGGTCTGTGATTACAAATATCAAAACTGGTGAATCCTTTGAAATTCTAAAAGATACTGATCGTTTTATGATTTTAGCTGGGGGTAAAGGAGGATTTGGAAATGAACATTTTAAAAGTTCTTTAAAAGTATCGCCACTGGAAGCTACAGATGGTAAATCAGGTGAGCAGGGTGAATTTTTTGTAGAACTTAAAATAATTGCTGATATTGGATTAGTTGGATATCCTAATTCCGGTAAAAGCTCTTTGTTGAATATTTTAACAAATTCAAAATCAAAAGTTGGGAATTATGACTTTACTACATTAGAGCCTCATTTGGGTATTTATCATGGTTATATTATTGCTGATATTCCAGGGCTTATCGAAGGTGCAAATATTGGTCGCGGATTAGGGTCTAAATTTTTGAAACATATTTCTCGAACAAATATGATCGTACATCTTGTATCCGCTGAAAATGAAAATGTAGCAAAAGCTTATAAAACAATTCGATCTGAACTTGCAGATTATGGAAGTGGTTTAAAAGATAAGACTGAAATTGTTGTTTTATCTAAAAGTGATACTGTTGATACAAAAAGTGTTGAAAAGAAAAAGAAAGATTTGGAAAAAGTTTGTAAATCTATAGTTTTTGTCTTATCTTTATATGATGATAAAAGTCTTAAAATATTTGCCGATGCCATTATTAAATCTCTTAAAAATAAATAATTTCTGATATACTAATTTTATGGAAACTAAAAGACCATATTATGTAACAATTGGACTCGAAATTCATGTCGAGCTTAAAACCAATACCAAAGCATTTTGTAGTTGTAAAAATGAGTCTATTGTAATTGGACAAGAAGACCTACCAAATACAAATGTATGCCCTGTATGTACAGGACAGCCTGGGACATTGCCAGTATTAAACAAAGCCGCAGTCGACCATATGGTAAGAGTTGGTCTTGCAATAGGGGCCGAGATTGCAGATTTTACAGAATTTGATAGGAAGAATTATTTTTATCCTGATATTCCCAAAGCTTATCAAATATCGCAATATAAATTCCCAATAGTCTCAGGGGGTAAACTTGCCCGAATTGATATAACTCGTGTTCATTTAGAAGAAGATACAGCAACATCTAGTCACGACACAGGTGGGTATTCTTTGATCAATTATAACCGTGCTGGAGTACCTTTGATGGAACTTGTTACTGAACCTTTGATACGAGATACGGAAACAATAGTTGTCTTTGCAAAAGAATTACAATTATTACTTCGAACATTAGGGGCTAGTGATGCAAATATGGAGCGTGGTCAAATGCGTGTAGAAGTCAATGTTTCTATTTCACCTGACCGTGATAAACCATGGCCTAAATATGTAGAAGTTAAAAATATTAATTCATTTCAAGCTGCAAAAAAAGCCGCCGAATATGAGATTAGTCGGATGACAGATTTGTGGGAAAATGGTCGTGAAAATGAAATTATCAAAGAAACTCGTGGTTGGGATGAAAATAAACAAATAACAATTTCGCAAAGGTCTAAAGAAAATGCTGAAGATTACAGGTATTTCCCGGAACCTGATTTACCAAAACTTTATTTGCATTCTATGTATGATTTAGATGAAGTAAAAAATAGTTTACCTGAACTACCTTGGCAAATGAGAGAAAGATATAAAAAAGATTTTGATATTAAAGACAGTGATATAGAAATTTTTGTAAATGAGCAAGTCATGAGAGATTTTTTTGAAGCTATTGTAACCGAAATTCATGATAAAAATAGTATTCAATTAGCTTCAAACTATATTACATCTGATTTAGCAGGTATAATGAAGACTGATAAAGATGCATTACTACCAACCCCAGAAGATTTTGCCGAATTAATGAAAATGGCACAAGAGGGGGAATTATCGAGTCGCGGTGTAAAAGATATTTTATTTGTCATGGTTAAGACTCCTATTAAACCCAAAGACTATGCGACAGAGCATGATTTGATTCAAAAAAATGATCCGGAATTTTTAAAAAATCTGGCACAAAAATTGATCAGTGAAAATCCTGATGTTGTAGCTTCTTATAAAAGTGGTAAAGAAAATGCAATTATGTCTCTTGTTGGTAAAATAATGAAAGAATCCGGTGGCAGTGCTAACCCCCAAATGGCGAAAGATATATTATTAGAATTATTAAAGTAAAAATAATGGTATGGAAATAAAACCAGGACAAATTTACAAACATTTTAAAGGTGATACTTATAAAATTCTTAGTTTAGCGAAACATACAGAAACTGAAGAATGGATGATAATTTATGAAAGACAGACTGATATTGTTCATACTGGTTGGCGTGTTTGGGCACGACCCGAGAATATGTTTTTTGAATATATTGAAAAAGATGGTTATAATGGCCCTAGGTTTGAATATATTAGTGGATAAATGATATAATACAATATATGAATGAAAAACAGATTAAAGTTGCGATAAATGGTTTTGGGCGAATAGGGCGGGCGTTTTTAAAAATTGCGCAGGATCGGCCTGAATTAGAGGTGGTGGTGGTAAATGACTTGGGCAGTATTGATAATATGGCCTACCTTTTGCAATACGACACTGTGTACCATAAATGGGGGCATGATGTGACATTTGATGAACATGACATTATAGTTGATGGGCGAAAGGTTAAGGTAATATCTGAAAAAGATATCAGTAAACTACCTTGGAAAGAATTAGATATTGATGTAGTGGTGGAATCAACAGGCTTGTTTACTTCATACGACAAAGCAAAATTTCATTTAGATTGTGGTGCAAAAAAAGTTGTAATTTCAGCTCCCGCCAAAGATGAAATAGGTGGCGGAATCGCTGAAACTATTTTAATGAGTGTGAATGAAGACAAATTTGGCACATGTGATATTACCAGTAATGCATCATGTACAACAAATGCAGCCAGCCCTATAATTGGCATAATGCACGAAACAATTGGTATACAAAAAGCCATTTTAAATACAGTGCATGGTTATACAGCAACTCAGTCACTGGTAGATGGTCCAAACAAAAAGGATTTACGCGAAGGCCGAGCCGCCGCCCAAAACATTGTACCGTCTTCAACAGGCGCTGCAATTGCTGTAACCAAAGCCTTCCCCGAATTAGACAATTTATTTGATGGAATTTCCATTCGTGTACCTGTACCAGCAGGGTCAATTGTCGACATTACATTTATTGCAAACCGTGATACAACAGCCGATGAGGTAAATGAAATTTTAAAAAATGCATCTCTGGATACTCACTGGAGTAAAGTTTTTGCTGTTACCGACGAACCACTTGTTTCATCTGACATTCTTGGTAACTCACATGCATCTATCGCTGACCTTGCACTAACACGAGTTGTAGGCGGTAATTTAGTAAAAATCATGGGTTGGTACGACAACGAAATGGGGTATACGAGTACTCTGGTGGAGCATGTTATTAAAACAGGGGAGACTATTTAGTAATTTTTTCTAATATGATATACAAAAAAATATTCTATGTGTTTTTAGTTTTAATTCTTATTTTTTTTATTGCTTTGCAGAAAAAAGTTAATTTACATAATAATGGTTCTAGTTTTTGTTATCTTGATAAAAAAACTGATTATATAAAAGAAGATGGTATTAATAAAGCATATCAAAATGATTATCTAGTTATTGAATCAAAAGGTATTCGTAATTACATTATTCCTTATTCACACACAACTTACATTTTAAATTCAGAAGGAAAATTTACTTGTGAAGATATAAAATAATATCTTTCAAAAAACATTCTCACATTCTGCAGAATGTGAGAATCTTTTTAAGACTCTAAAACACTATAATTTTTTGTTGTTTTGTAATATAATTTATTTATGAAAACGGCGAAGCAAATGGAAAGGCATTTTAAGGGTTTGGCCAATCATTGGCGAATTAGTATTTTGATTTTGGTTGGTAAAAAATCCGGTATAACTTTAGATCAAATTACCAACGAACTTAATGCAAATTTTAAAACTATTTCCGAGCATACTCGTAAACTTGCTCAGTCTGGGCTTTTGAATAAGAAATACCAAGGTCGAAATGTAGTCCACTCACTTTCACCATATGGCGAAAAGTTGGTTGAGTTTATCAAATCCTTCAAATAAACATTCTCACATTCTGCAGAATATGAGAATGTTTAAAAATAATATGCAGTTAAATAATTTAACCGAAGAAGAAAAAAGGGTGATAATTGATAAAGGTACTGAGGCACCTTTTGTGGGTGAGTATGTAAACACGACTGCTCATGGTGTGTATGTTTGCCTGCAATGCAATGCACCGCTTTATAATTCAAAAGATAAATTTGAAAGTACTTGTGGTTGGCCAAGCTTCGATAATGAAATTGCAGGTGCAGTAAAACGCACATTAGATGCCCGCCCGACCGAGTCATTCGGGCGGGCCGATGGATCAAGGACTGAAATTACTTGTGCAAATTGTGGTGGGCATCTAGGTCATGTATTTGAAGGCGAAATGCTAACCGACAAAAATATTCGTCACTGTGTAAATTCAATATCATTAAAATTTATTGAAGGGAAATAATATGCAATTTTTAATACATTATTTAATCGGTTTGGTTTTGGGGTTCATTTTGGAATTTATTTATCGATCTGTAGAATCCAAACGTTTTATTAAGCCACTTTTTATAAATTTGCAAATGTATGGATTTAGTACAGCCTTTTTATACTTTTTGTCGTTATTTAATTTACCAATTTATTTTTTAATATTATTTATTTTGATTTTTACTACGGGAATCGAATTTGTAATTGGCTACATATATTTAAAATATAATAATATAATGCTTTGGGATTATTCAAGAGAATATTTAAATTATAAAGGTTTAATTTGTCTAAAATTTTCGATTGCTTGGGTAATACTCTCATTGATTTACTATTATTTTATAATGCCTATCTTTTTATGACTTGTATAAACATTCTCATATTCTGCAGAATATTGGAATGTTTATTTAGGGGGGATTTTTATGGTAAAGTAAGTTGTATGAAAAAGGTTTTGGTGAAAAAAAATTTAGGAAAAAAGGTGAAAAAAATTAAAAAATATAAATTGACATTAAAGGTATGGAAATGGCCCGGAGATGGAGCTTGGCATTTTGTGACATTGCCAAAAAATCTTTATACGGAAATTCGGGGAATACACGGCAAGGGTATGGTGCCTATTCGGACAACTGTCTACAAAACTACTTGGGATAATTCTCTTTTTCCACACACACAATCCCAAAGTTACATCCTCGCTATCCGCAAATCCGTCCGCAATGCCGAAGGCATTTTTGAAGGGGATGAGATACCAGTCTCGTTTGTGTTGAGGTAGGTATTATATAACCTACCCAACTTTTAATTTACTTTGTTCAAATTAAAAGTTAAGCCCTTAATCTTT
>MFUO01000007.1 GCA_001786995.1 Candidatus Nomurabacteria bacterium RIFCSPLOWO2_01_FULL_33_17
AAGCACGAATGCCGGACAGTTGTGAAGAATATTTTTTGGGATTTTTTTTACAAAAGTTGCCTGTTATTTATAGTTTTTTTAAGTCTTTGAACTTTTAAAACTAATTTGACGAATCTTTTTATAAAAAAAGAAAATGTTACACCTAACACCAATGCAATTCCCATGTATGGTGTATAGATAATGTTATTTGGTTGTTCTGGGGTATCATTACTTAATCCAATACTTTGTATTAAAGGCAATACTAAAAGTATAAGAGTAAAATTTATTAACCCCTTCAAATAGGGTTTTTTCTTCAAATCTTCCTTATTCTTTTTGTCATTAAAGACAAATTTTAAAAAGGAATAAACGATTAAAAGAATTGCGGTAAGTAATACCAAAATAAATAGAATTATTAATGAATACCCAGGATCTCTTGGATAAAACCAAACTAGACCGATTGATAATAACCAAAAGATATTTAGAATTTTTTCTCTACCTTCAAATTCAGTACTTACCACATTGAATGATAAAGAAGCTGAGAATAAAAAAAGGGCGAACAGAAGGACAAAATCTTTGTTCTCTAAATTCTCAATTGCCTTTGCTTGAGAAATAGCAAATAGGATTGATAATATTAACCCTATAAAAATTAATACTCGTGCTAAGTTTTTTGCTTTCATAATATTTTTAATTTAGTTTTACAAATTTTTGAATTAATTACACAATACTCCTATTGAGTATGCCTGTCAAGGTATCAAAATTTGCTATATTTGGAGATATCTGGTAATATAACCTATATAAATATGCGGTTTTTCCGTATTTTATTTTTTAGAGAAGTAAGCAGGGCTAATAACTCTATTAGACCCAAAATAAGAATATATTAAGAAAATTATGGAAATCAGAAATATTGCAATTATAGCCCATGTGGACCATGGCAAAACAACATTAACAGACAAATTGATGGAATTTTGTGGTACAGGTATGGCTGGGTCTACAATGGACACAAATGATCTGGAAAAAGAACGCGGTATTACAATTTATTCTAAAAATACTTCTGTTAACTGGAAAGGCACAAAAATAAATATTATCGATACACCAGGTCATGCGGACTTTGGCTCGGAAGTTGAACGCGTATTAAAATCCATCGATTGTGTTTTACTTTTGGTTGATGCTCAAGAGGGTCCCATGCCACAAACAAGATTCGTTCTAAAAAAATCTTTGGAGCTTGGTTTAAAACCAATTATCGTTTTAAATAAAATTGACAAACCCGCATCAAATACCGAACGCGCTCATGATGAAATTTTAGAATTATTTATCGAGCTTGGTGCATCACACGACCAACTTGATTTTCCAATGATTTATGCAATTGGCCGTGAAGGAGTTGCAATGCGTGAATTAAATGATGAAAGAAAAGATTTAAGTCCATTATTGGATATGATTCTCGAACATGTCCCAAATGCTGTTAAAAATGAAAATGATCCTGTCCAAGCTCAAGTTTTCTCGCTGGGTTATGATTCATTTTTAGGACGATTGGGTATAATTCGTGTTTATGCTGGGAATTTAAAAAGTAATAGTGAAGTTTTAATACATACTGCTGGCGGTACATTGCGCACAGGCAAAATAAATAAAATTTTCCAATTCGAGGGTGTTAGTCGTGTAGAAACAAATATTTTATCAACTGGAAACATTGGAGTAATAGCTGGAATACCAGATATTACAATTAGCGAAACAATAGTTGATAATAAAGAAACACCACAAATGGGTGAAATCACAATTGATGAACCAACAATATCGTTACGATTTTTAGTTAATGATTCACCATTTGCCGGACGCGAAGGTAAATATGTTACAAGTCGTCAAATTCGAGAAAGGCTTGAACGCGAACTTGAAGTCAATGTTGGTTTGCGTGTTCTTCCACAACAAGATGGCTCATCTATGGTGTACGGCCGTGGAGAATTACACATTGCAGTATTACTTGAACAAATGCGTAGAGAAGGTTACGAAATTCAGGTTTCTCAACCCCAAGCAATTATCAAAACAATTGACAATGTCAAGACTGAACCATACGAAGAAGTCACAATTGATGTCCCAGCAGAATATTCTGGTGCAGTTTTAGAAAAAATGACTCGTCGTCGAGGTTTGATAACAAATATGAATGAAAGAGAGGGAATTTTTCGAGTAACCCTTGAAATCCCAACTCGTGGGTTATTGGGTTATCGCAGTCAATTCGTTATTGATACAAAAGGTTTAGGAATTCTTTCTTCACGATTTATTGGATTCAAATCCTATGCTGGTGAAATATCACATAATGATGTTGGCTCAATGACATCTATGGTCTCAGGCAAAGCCGTTGCATTTGCATTATGGAATCTAGAAAATCGTGGAGTATTATATATAGGCCATGGGACAGATGTTTATGAAGGTATGATACTTGGGAATACCTTAAAAGGTGACGAACTAGCTGTAAACCCAATCAAAGGTAAACAATTAACAAATATGCGTGCCAGCGGTACCGATGAATCAATATCCTTAAAACCACCGTATAGTCTATCAATTGAAAGGGGATTAGAAACTATGAAATGGGATGAATATTTAGAAATTACTCCCACATCTGTTCGTTTACGCAAAAAGTTTTTAACTGAACAAGCAAGATCAAAAAACAAAAATCAAACAATAGATGAGGATGTTTAAATGTCAATAGAATAGTTGACTTTAATTGCGATATACCATATAATGAAAAGAGACAAGAAAATACATTATAAATAATTAATAGTACAATGCCTACTACAAAAGACAAGCAAGTAAAAGGAGCAAAAATTTCCTTTAAACCAAAACAAGTTACAAAAAAACTTATTGGACATCTTCAAGACCGATCACACGATGTTGTGGTTAGCCGTTTTGGACTTGGTACTGATTTAGAACACAGAACTCTTGAAGCAATAGGATCCAAATATGGTATTACTCGAGAAAGAGTTCGCCAAATTGAACATGCTGCACTCCAAGCCATTCGCAAACATTCTGCCTTCAAAGAAGAAGGTCCTGTTTTTAATGAGCTTAAATCTTTAATGAAAGACTTGGGATCATTGATAGAAGAAGATGAACTACTAGAAAATGTATCCACAGATAAATCAACACAAAACCATATTCATTTTTATTTAGTACTTGGTGATGATTTCAAGAAAATAAAAGAAGACGAACATTTTAAATCTCGTTGGCATGTTGATGAAGAATTAGCAAATCAAGTACATTCCGCACTTCATTCATTATATTCATCACTTGGTGATACAGAATTGGTTACCGAAGGTGACTTTATAACAAAATTTATAGAACACTGTCGTAAAGAAAATGCTGAAATTTTATCTGATGAAGTTGCAAAAAGATATCTTCGTACTTCTAAAAAAATCGGCAAAAATCCACTAGGTGAATGGGGTAAAGCCGGAACAAGTGGTGTTAAAACTCGCGGTATCAAAGATTATGCATATTTAATGATGCGCAAACATGGTTCACCTATGCATTTCCGAGAAGTTGCCAAAGCAATTTCCGAAACTTTCGGCAAAAAAACTCATACAGCGACTTGTCATAACGAACTTATTAAAGATGACCGATTTATTCTTGTCGGTCGTGGAATTTATGCTCTCAAAGAATGGGGCTACAAACCTGGAATCGTTCGTGAAGTCATAAAAGACATTATTAAAAAATATGGTCCATTATCCAAAGAAGATATTGTGGATCATGTTATGAAAGAAAGATACTTGAAAAAGAATACAATTTTGGTTAATTTACAAAACGCAAAATATTTCAAAAAGAACAAAAATAGTTTATACACATTGTCTTAATCAAGATCATAAAACCCATCATACATTCTGATGGGTTTTATGATATAATATCTGTATGTCAGATTCACATGGATCAAATACACCAACCATTCTAATAGTTATTATTGGTATTATTTTAGTTGGTGCTCTTATTGGAATTTTTTATCCAAAAACTTCAAGTAAAATAAAAAAGGTAATCCCAGCAATAGAGAATTTGGGCAAAATCAATGGTTCACCTGTTAATCCTAATGACAATCGTGGCACAGATGCATATTATACACCCGCTGACATTGATAGCCCTGTTTGTGGTATCAAAATATTTTCCCCATTACCAGGACAAAAAGTATCATTCCCACTGGAAGTCTCAGGTTATGTTAACGGTTGTAATTGGGTACCATTTGAAAGCCATGTTGGAACTCTTGAAATACGAGATATGAATCAAGCCTTGTCAAAATTAATCATTATCCCAGTTGATGGCGATACTTATACATTACCTGCATATTTTAAAATCAAAATAACCCCAACTCTTGCCCCAACATCGCAAAATGGTGTTTTAATATTTCATAATGAAGATCCCAGTGGTCTAAAGCCCGAATCCTTTCAAGTTCCAATAATTTTTTAAATAATATGTTTGAATTTTATGGCGTCAATATAATACTCGGAATACTAAAAGTTCTTTTAGTTTTGATGCCAATACCTTTGGCTTATATTGCATATATAATGTGGCACCATTATGTCTCTGAAGATTTTGTGGCTGGTATCCAGTGGCAATTGTTGGAATTGCAAATACCCCAACAAGTAATCAAAACACCATTAGCTATGGAAACAATCATTGCTAATGCAATGTACCACAAATCCGGCAAAGGTCTTTGGGAAGAATATTGGCAAGGCGCCGTGCATTTTTATTTTTCTTTGGAAATTGTTTCTATCGAAGGCCGAGTCCATTTCTATATCAATACACCCAGCCGTGTTGTTCCACTCATTAAATCTCAAATTTATGCGCAATATCCCCAAGCCAAAGTCTTAGAAGTCGAAGACTATGTATGGAGCGTTCCACGAATTGGCCGTAAAACTGGATGGAGCATGTGGGGTTGTGAATGGAAATTAGAAAAACCTGATCCATATCCAATTCGTACATATATAGATTATGGACTTGATAAAGTCGTCAAAGATCCAAATGAACAAGTCGACCCTATAGTTTCATTGATTGAATTTATATCAACTCTTGGTCCAGGTGAACATATTTGGACACAAATTGTTATTCGTTGGTCTAAGAAAAAATATAAAGGCGGATTAGATTTTATAGATGAAGCAGACGGACTTTTAAAAGAAATTGTAGCCCCATTTAGTAAAATAAATCTTGACCCACTAACAGGTATTGAAATTTCCCGTGAAGTTCGTCCACCAGATTATTTAAAAGATGAAATTACAGCAATTAGTGACAAACAACACAAACTTTGTTTTGATACTGGTATGCGCACAATTTATTTGGCAAAAACCGAAGTCTTTGATATTCAAAAAAGGCGCGCCTTGCGTATGATGTACCGCCAATATAATAATCCTGTTTTTAATTCACTTTTCCGTATTAATGCAACTCAATATAATTCACCATGGGAAGACCCTTTTGATATTGTTTTAACACAACGCATGAATCGAATGCTGGACTGGTATCGTTTTCGAACATTTTTTCACCCACCATGGCAATTGGCTTTCAAATATCCATTTCCTTTTAATTTATTTATAGTTACTGACCCACCATCAATCTTTGTCTTAAATACAGAGGAAATAGCAACATTATTCCACTTCCCAACAACCATTATGGCAACGCCTGCTTTGAAACGAGTCGAAACTCGCAGTGCCAAAGCTCCTACAAATCTACCAACATAGTATGCGATTTTTCTTCATTATCATTTTAGCAATTTTAGCTTTAACTATAGCCATAGTATATTTTTTAGTTATACCAGTCAGACTTCCAAACGAAGTAAAGGTTGAAATACCATATGGTTCATCTGTAACAAAAGCTGGTGAAATTTTAAAAGATGCAAAAATTATCAAAAACGAAGAAGTTTATGTTCTTTTATCCCATATTCTTTATAAGAAAAAGGGTATAACAGCAGGTAAATATGTTTTTTCTGGAAATACTTATGTTTTAATGGTTGTTTATCGTACATCAAATGCTCGATTTGGAGGACCTTTTATTAAAATTACAATTCCAGAAGGTTTTACAAATCAAGAAATTATAAATCGCATAGCTTCCAACTTTCCAAACTTAACAAAATCAGAAATTAAATCAAAATTACCTAAACTTGACGGTTATATATTCCCGGAAACATATTTTTTTGATACGGAAGCAAGTTTAGATGAAATCATTAATAAAATGACAACAGTTGGAAATCAAAAACTGACAGACATTTTAAAACTCATTGATATTAAAAGTGCAGAAGCAAAAAGAATTTTAATAATTGCATCTTTAGTTGAAGCCGAGGGTAAAAATAAAGAGGAACGAAAAATGATTGCTGGTATAATAGAAAATAGATTAACAGCAAATATGCCACTACAACTTGATGCTACAATTACATATTTAACAAATCACGGATCAAGCCAAATCACACAATCGGATTTAAAAATAGATTCTCCTTATAATACATATTTATACAAAGGATTGCCTCCTGGTCCAATCAACAACCCAGGGGCAGAATCAATCGAGGCCGCCATGAACCCAACAAAATCAGATTATCTTTACTATCTTCATGCCCCAAATGAACAAATTTACTATGCAAAAACATATCAAGAACATTTAAATAATAAAAATAAATATTTAAGATAGTATGTTCATAACACCGCATGATAAAAACTATAGCTTACTAGATTCTGGTAATGGTATGAAGCTCGAGCGTTTTGGTGATGTTGTATTAATCAGGCCCGAGCCAGAAGCCATTTGGATGCCTTTGGATATAAAACTTTGGGGTAATGCTGATTATACATATGACAGAGATGGTAAAGACAAATGGATAAAAAAGAAAAATGCCCCTGAAAATTGGATTACCAATTATGGTGGAATAAATCTCATTATCAAACCAACGTCTTTTAAGCATACAGGGCTTTTTCCTGAACAACTTTCAAACTGGGAATATTTTAAAGAAAAAACAAAAGGTCAAAAAAATCTTAAAGTATTAAATCTTTTTGGATACACGGGGGCTTTTAGTGTATATGCATTATCATTGGGTCATAATGTTACTCATGTGGATTCATCCCAAGGTGTAAATGATTGGTTAAATGAAAATTGTAAATTAAATAAATTAGATACAAAAAATCTAGATGGAAATGGGAGTTTAAAAATTATAACTGACGATGTAAATGTATTCGTGAAAAGACTCATAAAAAGAGGCGAAAAATTTGATTGGATAATCCTTGACCCACCAGCATTTGGTCATGGTACAGGAAAAGAACTTTGGAAAATTGAACGAGATTTACCAGATTTGATTGACAATATTGGTTTACTTCTAACCGAAAGCCCTGGTGGAATAATTCTCAGTGGATATTCTGCAGGATACAGCCCAGAATCTTACAAAAATATTCTTCTTCCATTTCAAAAACTATTTGGAGGTAGTATCAAAGCCAACACAATGTGTATAAAAGAAGAAAATTCCAACCGCCTCCTAACTCTTGGTATCGTCTCCCGCTTTAGCACTAAATAAGTTCTACATAAACAAAGTATAACATATTTCAACGGCCGTTGAAATATGTTATACTTTGTTTATGAATAGTAGATGGGAAGATGAAGCATCTTTTATTGACTTGATTATCAGTCATTTATTTTCCTGTAAATCTAAAAATATTCAAAGAAGTATCCTATACGCATCAGTACAAAAAAGAAGATCTTTGAATAATAAATCTTTCAATAGTAATTTACATCGACTTCAGAATAAAGGCTTAATAAAATTAGATAATAAAAATATACTTATAAATAAAGAGTATTTAGGATTACATACTAAATTTAAAAACATAGAAGCAAAACCTACTGGTGAATCTAAAATTTTGGTATTATTTGATATTCCAGAGAAAAAAAGAAAAATAAGAGATTGGATTAGATTACAATTAAAATTGTGGGATTTCAAAATGATCCAGCAAAGTGTATGGATGGGGAATGGCCCACTACCTAAAGAATTTGGAGATCATTTAAACTTACTTGGAGTAAAAAATTGTGTCAAAGTATTTAAAATTTCAAAAACAAATTTAAAATAATTTTAGAAGTATAACATATTTCAACGGCCGTCTTAGAATGTTATACTATAATTACAAAATAAAAAAGTCTAAGTGCAAGGGTTGGTGCACTTAGACTTAAATTTCTTTTTAACTCTAAAAATATTCTAGATTGAACAAAAACCTGACTTCTTTCTCGGTATCTGGAAGATCTGTTATCTTTACAAGTGAATATTTTATATTTGGTTCGAAAAGCCAAATCTTATTCAAGTATTCGATTAAGTCATCTTTTTCAATATTGAATTTTTCGAAGACTGGTCTGAATATAGTGACTAATATATTCTCATTAAATTCGAGACCATGTGTTTTCCAAGCCAAAGATTGCTGTATCCATGTAATCAAATTATTTGAAAGGTATCCTCTGAAGTCTTCATTAACTTCTGTTGTGACTTTAGAAAAAAGATAGTCAAGGATGTAACCAGCTATATTCTGGGAGTGACGACGCAGAGCCTCCTCACTTAATCTTTTAGATTCTTCTGCAATTTCAAGAATTCCCTGAATTTGACCAGCATACATAATAGCGTGTCTTTCTACACCTAACCTTTTAAGAGCTTCAATTGTGTCCATATTTACATTGGATTAATCCATAATGTATTAGGACACTCAATATATTAGAATGCAGATATGAACAAGAAATTTAAGTATCTATCTAGCT
>MFUO01000008.1 GCA_001786995.1 Candidatus Nomurabacteria bacterium RIFCSPLOWO2_01_FULL_33_17
TAACTACAGATGAAGGTGATACCGAATATGAAGAAACAATTACATTAGACAGCCATGTAGGTTTTACAACTACATTAACTGCTAATACTGTTTCATTTACAAGATTTACTGGTGCAAGTTCAAGCGTTGGAACAATTACGATTACAACAACATCGGGTGCATACACAAAAACTTCTGTTATTCGTATGTATACCAGTGGTCTTGCAGCTCTTGATTAGGAAATATAACCAAATATATACTATAATAGTTATATGAAAAGAGTTTTTGGATTTGCTCTTATAGAAGTTTTAATTGCCGTTACAATTATGTCCGGCTCTATGCTTGTTGTTGTATCGGCTGCAAATAAATCATTAATTTACGCGAATGAAAGTTTAAAAAATTATCAAGCAACTCTTGCAATTGAAGAATCTGTCGAAGCTGTCAAAGCCATGCGAGCTTCCAATTGGACAAACATAACAAACCTTACAAATGGTACGGCTTATGGAATTGTTTGGGGTGGAACAAATTGGCAAACAACCGCATCGCCCGTTGAGACTAGTTTGGGTTTCACTCGTACAATTACACCGTCTGCAGTTTATCGAGACGCAAATGATGATATAGCAGAATCCGGAGACTTAGATGCTGGTACAAAGAAAATTACAGTATCAGTTTCTTGGGTAGATCATGGGACAGCACAATCAGAAAGTTTAGAATTTTATATAGCAAATATTTTATAATACTATTATGAAAATTAACTTTTTAAAAAACAAAAACAACAAAGGCATGTCTACTATGGAAATAGTTGTATATGTTTCGATTATAACTTTATGTGTTGGAATTTTAGTTCGCGTAATGGCAGGAACATTTGCAGTATTTGTAAAAACCAGGTCTATCCAAGCTTTAACCCAAGCTGGGTCATCAGGATTAGAAAGAATGACATATATTATTCGAAATTCAACATCGTTTAGCGCCAGTGGAAATACTTTTGGTGTAAACCCAAGCATTATTTCATTGGATTACACTGATCAAGATGGCAATCCGCATACATATATATACACTATTACAAATTCAAGACTAAATGAACAAATAGATGGCGGAACAATTACATATTTAAACGGCCCAAATCAAACTGTTACAAACTTTACTGTCAATCAATTAACTGCAGGAACATATTCTGGGGCTAATATTATAATGACGCTTGAAGATAATAGAATCAATCCTGCAAAGTCAGCAACCTTTACAACAACAGTTTTAATGCGCGGAGCATATTAACCCGCCAAAACTTTTAACAATTAATAATAATTTTTTAAAACAAATATGATAAAGTATACAAAGTTTAGGTGGGTTAAATTTATGAAAAATATATTTATAAAAAATACCAAAAAATACCAAAATGGCAATGTAATGCTTGTTTTAACTTTATTTGTATCAGTCGTCAGTTTGGCCTCGATTACAGCCACAACTGGTACAGTTATAAGAGCACACCGTGACGAAGTTAATATCGAAAGGACTAAACAAAGTTACTCAACTGCTGAATCCGGTATTGAAGACGCATTGTATAGATTAAAAAACAATATGGACATTGATACCAATGAAACAATCACATTGGGTAATACAACAGCCACAACTGCAATTACAGATATTGGTGATTCACAAAAAAGTGTAGCAAGTACAGGAACAACAAATTCAAATGACCGATCATTATCTGTAGTTTTAAAACAATCCGAAGGCGTCTCATTTTTTTATGGTATGCAAGCCGGTACTGGTGGCGTAACTATGAACAATAGCGCAGGCATAATAGGTAATTTATATTCCAATGGACCAATAGTTGTAAACAACAGTGGATATGTAACAGGTTCTGCCACATCGGCCAATGGTGACTCGGCGACAGTTGACCAAACATTTGGCTCTGGAACTCCGGCAACTAATAATACTTTTGGAAATGGCACAAGTACAGAAGATATGGCTCAAAGTTTTCGTCTTACAAATACAAATTATCTTAGCAGTGCCCAAGTTTATATAAAAAAGGTTGGGTCACCTTCAAATGCAACAGTCACAATACGAACCGACAACAGTAGTAAACCATCTGGTACAATTAAAGCCACAGGAACACTTTCTAGTAGTTTAGTTTCAACAAATTATGGTTGGGTAAATATTACTTTTACAACAAATCCACAATTAACAGCATCAACAACTTATTGGTTAACTATTGATGCATCAAGATCGGCTTCAAACTATTTTGTTGTTGGTGGTGATACAGGTTATGCAAATGGTACTGCAAAAATTGGACGAGTGAGTTCTAGCACATGGAACCAACTAGGCACAAATACAGATTTATTTTTCTCAATTTCAACAGGTGGAGCCTTTGGTTCTATTAGTGGGTTAACAGTGGGCAGTGCCGGGGTTGGAAATGCATATTCGCATACTGTTACCGGTTCAACTGTTGCTGGTACAATATATTGCCAAACCGGCAGTGGTAACAATAAATCATGCAATACCACTTTGGCTGATCCTGTCACACAAAATTTTCCAATATCAGATCAAAATATTGAAGATTGGAAAGAAATGGCATTGGCTGGGGGAACTTCCAGTGGAATATCATTGAGTGGGTCTCAAACACAATCAATTGGGCCTAAGAAAATTAATGGTAGTATTTCACTATCAAATAGTGCAGTTTTAACGGTTACAGGTGTTTTATGGGTAACAGGCAACATTAGCATTAGTAATAATACTATTATTAAATTGGCATCAAGCTTTGGGTCTGACGGGGGAATAATAATAGTTGACGGAACAATTTCAACAAACAATAGTGCTGTTTTTAACGGTTCAGGTACTGCTGGTAGTTACTTAATGGCTATTTCTACAAATACTGGTAGTAGCGCAATAGCATTAAACAATTCTGCAGGATCTGTAATTTTAATTGCTCCATATGGAGGAATAACTATGAACAATAGCGCTGGGGCAAAACAAGTCACAGCCAAATCTATAACTTTAAATAATACTGCTACTATTACATATGAATCAGGCCTTGCCGATGCTAGCTTTTCTACCGGCCCTGCCGGTTCTTGGGATATTTTATCCTGGCAAGAAGACGAGTAGTGGAGTGTAGCATGTGTGTTTAGCCCCTCTCAACCAGGAGAGGGGCGGGCATATTTTTAATATGCCGGGGTGAGGTAATACATTTACTTGACAATCTCTCTTGGATTTGCTATACTAGTTTTGTGAGTATATGCCTTAACGGTTATTAATACAAACAAATGCCTCATAAAACCCCCGCAAGGGGGTTTTATGTTATAATAGCTACTATGCAAACAAAACAAACCCTTATAATTGCTAATTTAAAACAAAATCCAAATACATTGAAAGAAGCCGTAATTCTTGCAAGAAACTATATTAATCTAAAAAAAACATCTAAAAATGCAAATATTGGTATGGCTTTACCATTACCATTTCTATACCCAATTCAAAAAGAGTTTGGCAAAAGTATAACTATCTACGCGCAATCAGTATCTGCATATATTTATGGACCACACACTGGTGAGACTAGTGCAAAACAACTAATATCTATTGGTATAAAAAATACAATTATTGGCCATAGTGAGAGACGGGCAATGGGCGAAACTAATGAATCAATAAGAGACCAAGTTGAAAATGCATTGGCTGAAAATATGAATGTTATTTTATGCGTCGGTGAAATCCAAAGACATGGTGATGCTACTCATATTCATTTTGTTGAACAACAATTAGAAATTGGACTAATGAAAACAAAAAAACAAGATTTTAAAAACATTACAATAGCCTATGAACCAGTTTGGGCAATAGGGGAGATTGCGACAAGATCAGCAAATGTTAATGAAATTTATGAAATGACAATAATAATTCGCAAAAAATTAGTAGAAATTTTTGGTAAAATCTCTGGAAGTTCCATAAAAATAATATATGGCGGATCGGTAAATAGTACAGACTGTAAAGAAATTATGTCAGTTCATCATATAGAAGGTCTTTTAGTTGGTCATGCCAGTTTAAATACAAAAGAAATGAAAAAGATAATAGACATTGCAAGGAAATAAATTAGAAAGAATATGAAATCATTAAACAAACTAGCTGGCATAAAAAATAAAACTGTTATCTTACGTGCGGATTTTAATGTCCCAATTATAGACGATAAAATAATTGATAGTTTTAGAATCGATGCAACACTGCCAACGATTGACTACCTTTTAAAAAAAGGCGCCAACATTATAATCCTTGCTCATTTGGGTGACGATGGTAAAAAAAGTTTAGCCCCAATTGCCGGATATTTAAATAAGAAAAAATATAAAGGATATTTTGAAAAATCAGACAATCCTGAAATAATTCGAGACAGTGCAAATCGTTTGTGTAATGGCGAAATTTTATTAGTAGAAAACATTCGCAGATTTGCGGGCGAAAAAGAAAACAAAAAAGATTTTGCAGTATTTTTAGCATCTCTGGGTATTGCATTTGTAAATGATGCATTTGCTGTTTCACATAGAAATCATGCCAGTGTAATTGGTATACCAAAATTATTACCAAGCTATGCTGGAATACAAATGGAAAAAGAAATAAAAATGCTGGGTAAAATCTTAAAACCTAAACACCCATTTTTATTTATCTTGGGTGGTGCCAAATTTGAAACCAAATTACCATTATTAAAAAAATATTTAAACATTGCTGATGCTGTTTTTGTAGGTGGGGCATTAGCTAATACTTTGTTAAAAGAAAGGGGTTACGAAATTGGTAAATCTCTTAATGAAGATGATATAAAAGGTTTAAAACAATTAGTTAAAAATCCAAAATTATTACTACCCATGGATGTCGTCGTTGAGCGAGGCAAGACCTCGCTCAAAAAACTAAATACTGTTGGAATTGAAGAAGTAGAAAAAAAAGATACTATTATAGACGTCGGTACCGAAACACTAACTAGGTTAATACCACTTATTAATTCTGCAAAACTAATAGTATTTAATGGTCCAATTGGTAAAATCGAAGATGGCACAAAAGATTTATTAAAACTTTTAGCAAAAAGCAAAGCTGAAGTAATAATTGGTGGGGGAGATACTGACGAAGTTATAAATGAATTAAAAATGCGTGATAAATTTACTTTTGTCTCCACTGGTGGCGGTGCTACTCTTGAATTTTTAGCCCATGGAACTCTCCCCGGTATCAAAGCCCTAAAGCTTGCGTTAGGCAAGGCCTAACGCAAGCTTAATTATTTTTTCATTGGGTTGAAGTGAATATCATCTTCAAGTTTTCGAGGTATTAAATGAATATGAAAATGGGGGACATCTTTACCAACTACAGAGACTTGAACATAATCTACATTTAGTTTTTCTTTCATTTTAATTATTAATTCTTTGACTTTCAAAAAACAATAAATTAAAACATCGTCAGGTGTATCCTGCATCCATACGAAATGCTCTTTGGGTACAAGTAATGTATGACCGGTAGATACAGGGTGAATATCTAAAAAAGCTAAAACTTTCTCGTCTTCATAAACCTTGTCACATGGAATTTCACCTTTGATTATTTTACAAAAAATACATGTGTTCATACATATATACTAACATAAATACACCTCACCCTTAATCCCTCTCCATTAAATGGAGAGGGAAATGTTGTGACATTGAGAAAAAGTTTATATTAAAACTTAAACTATTATTTCATATATTCTATATAACCACACTCCCTTCTCTTGAAAAGGAGAAGGGTCGGGGATGAGGTGCGCCCGAAGTAGGCAAGATCCATGCTATAATCTCCCCATATGCCCATCATTAAATACAGTCTTCGAAAGAATACCAATGAAAGAAATCCGGAATTAGACCAAAAATATGGTACTTTGATAGCCGATATTTTAATTGCCCGAGGTATTACAAATATAGATTTAGCTAAACAACATATATATGAAGATTTAAAAAATATTCAAGACAACCCCTTTAAGCTAAATGATATGGAGAAATCTATAGATAGAATTCATAAAGCTATACAAAATAATGAATTAATCACAATCCATGCTGACTATGACTGCGATGGTATCCCAGGAGCATGTATATTAGCAAATTTGTTTAATGTAATAAATTTTAAAAATTATAATGTTTCAATACCTGATCGTAATTTAGAAGGTTATGGATTAAGCCTGGAGCATGTAGAAAAAATTCAAGAATCCAATAGCAGTCTTATTATTACAATAGACTTGGGTATAACAGCAATTGATGCGACAGATAAAGCTTTACAAAAAAATATTGATGTTATAATTACTGACCATCATACTGTCGGTGAAAAATTACCAAATGCATTTAGTATAGTTCACCCAAAACTGCCAGAATCAAGTTATGATAATCAGGAGCTTTGTGGAGCAGGTGTTATATACACACTGGTTCGTGCTTTTGAAATAAAATATAAAGATTTTTATAATATACCCGCAAATTTTTCTTATTCTCTTGTTGACTTAGCAGGATTCGCGACACTTTCTGACATGGTACTACTAACTGTTGAAAATAAAGTTTTAATTAAAAAAGGTCTTGAAATTTTGAGAAGTGGAAAACGAGTTGGTTTTAGTGCTTTGGCTCGTGCTTCACGAGTATATTTAAAAGATTTAGACCAAGGTGATATTGCATTTATGCTAGCTCCAAAATTGAATGTTGCATCTCGTATGGGTAATCCATATGATGCATACGAATTATTAATGGAAACTGATCCAATAAAAGCAAACAAAAAAGCTGAAATGTTAGTAGCCCTATCAAACGAGCGAAGAAAGTTGGTGGCTCTTATGGTAAAAGAAGCTAAAAGAGAAATTGCCAGAAGCGACAAAGACAGAGACAATGTAATAGTTGTAGGGAATCCGTCTTGGCGAATTGGTCTTTTGGGATTAGTAGCTTCAAAAATAGTTGATACATACAACAAACCAGCATTTGTTTGGGGACGCACCGAACATGAAAACACACCCCAATACAAGGGATCTTGTCGTGGAAATAATACAATTAATGTTCACACATTAATGTCAGTGGCTCCAAAAGATACAATCATAGAATATGGTGGACATTTTGAAGCAGGAGGTTTTGGTATACATCCAGATAAGATTTACACATTACATGAAATAATGAACAAAGCATTCAATTTATTAGACAAAGATATAAATACTGACGATATAGACAACGGTAAAATAATGATAGATGCAATGATACCCATAGCTTTGTTAAAACCGGCGCTTCATAATGCTATAAAACAACTTGGACCATTTGGTCCTGGAAATAATGAGCCTATTTTTATTTTTAAAAATGTAAACATAGTTGATATTCGTAATTTTGGAACCGGTAATTCTCATATTGAAATAACTTTTCGTGATAATAATGGGCAAAACGCCAGCACATACGCATTTTATAAAAGTAGTATTGATTTTGGGAATCCAACAATTGGGTCCAATGCTCATATCATAGGCACATTAGACTCTAAACTTTGGCAGGGCTCAGTGCGTATGCGATTAAAAGATATTATAATAATAGGATGAGTCACACAATAGTTATTTATACTGACGGCAGTGCCCTCTCGAATCCAGGTCCTGGTGGATGGGGTTATTTGATTTGGAACAAAATTGAAAATAAAATTATTGAAGGTGGCGGTTATCAAGATCATGCAACAAATAACCAAATGGAATTGAAAGCATTGCTTGATGTATTTAAATACATAAATAAATTAAAAACAAGTGGTGATATTGTAATTCATCTCGATTCGGATTATGTTCGAAATGGTATAACAACATGGATTCATAATTGGAAAAAAAATGGATGGAAAACAGTAAATAAAAAACAAGTTTTGAATAAAGAAATTTGGATTGATATTGATAAATATTTTGAAAAAATAAAAGAAAAACACAAAATAAAACTAGTGCGTGTAGATGGGCACAGTGGTAATGCTGGAAATGACATAGTTGACGAAATTGCAAAAGAATATGCTCTAAATAAAAAATACAAATGTTTTAATGGTAGTAAAGATGATTTTGAAAAATTAAAAGGTATCACACTCGCGAAATAAATTTTAGTAAAAATGAACCCAAGATTTTGGTTAGCAAATAACTGGTTGCGGACAAGCATTATAATTATACTTCTTATCCGCTCTTTTTATATTGGATTTTTAAATGCGCCAGATCCTATAATTTTTGGAAGTGGGCAAGTCTTTATTACTGGTTATATAGATGACTATAAAGAAGAAAGAATCAGCACTGATAGATATCGTATAAAAATTACAGAATTTAATGGCGTCACAGTTACAGAAAAATCAAGATTATTGGTAGTAGTTAGTCCTTATGAAAAGGATTTAGAATACGGCACATACGTAAATCTTACCGGAACAATCGAAAACCCAAAAGATTTTATAACCGACACTGGTAAAAGTTTTGACTATGATTCATATTTAGCACTATCTAATATATATGGCATCATGCGTGATCCCGAAATAAAAATAATGGATAAAAAGGGTGGAAATTCATTAATGAAAACATTATTTTCTATCCGTAAAAAATTTAGCACGACTTTGAATAATCTTCTTAATGAAGATTCGGCCATACTATCTCGTGGAGTTTTACTGGGTGAAAAATCAGGAATTACAAATGATTTGCGAAATAATTTAGCAAAAACCAGTACTTCACACATTATTGCATTATCCGGATACAACATTACTATTGTTAGCGAAATAATAATGCAAGTTACACAAGGTTTATCTATGGTTTTGCGAACAGTGTTGGGAGCATCTGGGATCTTACTTTTTGTAATGTTAGCTGGTGGGGGATCAAGTGCAATTCGTGCAATGATTATGGCTTTTATTCTTCTTTATGCTCGTAATCGTGGTAAATCTTACAATGCACTTTGGGCACTAACAATTGCATTTACAATTTTAACAACTATCAGCCCACGGGCTTTGCGTTATGATCAGGGTCTTCATTTGTCATTTTTAGCAACATTTGGTTTGATTGTTTTCCAAACATATTTTGCAAGCTTTTTTATAAGAAAACATTTTGTTAAATGGCTCGCAAATGCTTTGGCCAGTACAATCTCTGCAAGCATTATGACATTGCCTTATATTGCTTACAAAATGGGAATAATTTCTATAACTGGAATATTGGCAAATGTACTAATTGTTCCATTATTGCCATTTTTAATGTTATTTAGTTTTCTTACAGGAATTATTGGATTTATGGGTAACACTGTTGTTATACCTTTTGCATATATAACAAATACAATATCAAGCTTTATACTTTTTGTTATAAATTATTTGGGCGAACTTCCATTCTCTGCAATCTATAAAGAACATATCTCTATATTATGGATATTGTTAGTATACGGAGTGATACTGTATTTTGCAGTGGGAGCACAAAAAATCAC
>MFUO01000009.1 GCA_001786995.1 Candidatus Nomurabacteria bacterium RIFCSPLOWO2_01_FULL_33_17
CTTTTACCGACAGTTTCTTCAAAATTTCCATTGTTCTTTGATCGCAAATTTTCTCTGATTCGGTCAAATACAACAATAGTATCTGAAACGGACAAACCTAAAATAGTTAATATTGAAACTACAAACAGTGTATCAATTTCAATATTATAAAAATGTGACAATGCTACAAATATTCCTGTTGGAATTATAACATCGTGAAGAAGTGTACCAATTGCAACAATTCCATACTTCCATGATTTTACTGGATACGAAACTTTACGAAAAGCAATAGCGATAAATATAACTATCCCAAGTGATACAAGAATGATAGACATAATGGATTTGCGAGCTAATTCTTTACCCACAGATGGACCAATAGTTGTATAACCAACAACAGACATTCCAGGATAAGAAGATGAAATAAAAGAACTTAATCCTTCTCTTTGAGCAGGGTTTATTTCATGCATTTTCAAAACAAAACTATTACTACCCAATGGTTGAATTAAAATTTCCGGAGCATCAGGAAGAGATTTTAAAGTTGTATTTAATAATTCAACTTCTGGACGAGAAGAATCTTGCCAACTAACTTCTATAGAAGTTCCACCCTTAAAATCAATCCCGGGTTTGAATCCAAAAATAACCATTGATAAAATCGCAGCAAGTGTTAAGAATACGGAAACTATAATAAAAATTTTTTTGTGTTTAATGATGTACATAAATGATTAGTTAAAAGTTTATAAGGTTTTAAAGTAGAAAGATTTTCCACTTTATAACTTTAAACTTTATGACTTGATAACTATTTTAGCATTTTTAAATCCCGACCCAAACAAAAACTGTGCTAATTTGCCTTCGCGACCAAGCGAAATTGATCCAAAAAATCTTCGACTTACTGAATATGCAACAATTAAGGATATCAATGTTCCCATAAAGAAAGTAAATGCAAAACTTTTAATCAAGGCTGTACCTGTAGCATATAAAATAAAAGCTGTTATTAAACTTGATACATTAGAATCCCGAACCGATGTCCATGCTCGTGAAAATCCAGCGGTCAAACCATCGCGAATTGTCCCACCATGAGCAACTTCTTCTTTCATTCTTTCAAAGACCAAAATGTTCGCGTCCACTGCAATACCGAGAGATATAATGAATCCGGCAATACCTGCAGCTGTTAATGTTACAGGCCATAATTTAAATATCGCAAGCATGATAGCTACATAAATTGCCAAATTCAATACTGCAATTACACCTGGTAATCGATACCAAAGTATCATAAATAATGCAATTGCAATAAAACCAATTACACCTGCTTTGACCCCTGCATCTGTTGCAACAGCACCCAAGGTTGCGCCTATATTTGAAGTTGATACAAGTTCAATTGGTACAGGAAGTCTTCCAAAGTTAAGTTTATCTTTTAATTCTTTAGCTTCTTTAATATTAAAACTTCCACTAATTACAGCTTGCCCACCTGTAATTTCTTCGTTAACATTTGGTGCGGAAATTATTGCTCCATCAAGATATATTGCAATAGTTTTACCAACATTAGCTTTTGTAATTTCTGCAAATAATTTTGAACCTTCATCATTCCAAGTAATAGATACTGTTGGAAGACCTGTTGTTTGATCAAATGTGGCATCAGCTCTTTTTAGATAAGATCCATCAAGACCCGACGAAACATATTGTTCAATTGCTCCAAGATTAACATTGCCGTCTTCACCAATAGTTACTGGAATTGCCTCGTCTTTATTTCTTTCAACTTTAAATTCCAAAGTTGTTGTTTGTCCAATAACACTAACAGCTTCAGCAATATCAGTAATTCCTGGAAGTTCAATTGTTAATCTTTCTTCATTACCATTACTAAAATTTGCAGCTTGGGTTCGGACAACGGCTTCGGAGACACCTTTGAATTTTTTACTATCCAAAATACGATTTTCAATAACTTGTCGTAATGACCCCATTTGTGTACCAACATCTTGTGGCTCGATTTTTGAAACATCAGCACGATATACAAGTTGTGTTCCGCCGGACAAATCAAGCCCCAATCGAAATGGTTTGTTTAAAAAACCAGTGTGAGTTTGACCCGAAATTTTTGGTTCACTGGTATATACAAAATAACCAATACCTACGGCTACAACCAAAATTAAAAATGCTACTATTCTTCGTTTCCACATATAAATAAATTTGACTAAAAGACATTACTAATAACAATACTACAAGAGATTTACAAAAATAGTCTACCACAAAAACAAGCTAAAATCTACTGAATTAATAAGCTTTTTTACCTATTGCTTTTTATATTTATATATGCTATAATATACACAAGCCAATCAAAATATGAAAAAAACTATAGCATTACTGGTAATCATTACCAGCGGGTTTGCAGGCAGTACGTGCTTCGCCCAAAAAAGCTCTTTTTTTATTGAAGAACAAAACATTTACAATCACGAGGTGGGTAAAATAACCCCGCAAGCATTCTTTTGGCTTTCGCATGACGCGACAACTCATTGGGGTATGTTTGGTTTCGCAATGGCTAACAACAGCTGGGGCGAGATCTATGCTGGACCAAAGTACACAGCCTACATCAAACACGGTATTCTTGAGTTTGGGGTTGGAGTTGGTTTTGAGTCTTCAAAGAACAATGGCTTGCGTAATGCAGCTTATATCTTTGGCGAAACAAGAAAAAACGAGCAACCTGTAAAATCCAAAAATCAATTCATGATTTATGGTGAACACGGACCAAGCGGACCATGGGCATTTGTATATTACACTTATGGTGTTACAAAACATTTGTCGGTAGGATTACATACACAAAGATTTTCTGCAACTGGGCCAAGGATTCAGTTCGACTATAAAAGCTTTATGCTATATGTCATACCTGGTATAGATATCGAGACTGGTGATCCAACTGGACATTTAGGACTAAGACTATATTTTTAAAGCACCTCAATGTGCAAACACGCAGGACTGTAATGATCCTGTTTTTTATTTTTATAAACCCACCTGTAACACTTTCAAGCACCTGCTTCAATCTGTTACAAACTATAATACACATAGGACGGTCCTATGTATACTTATAGTTTCAAAAATATCTTTTTAAACCACGGGCGGAAGAGTTTGATGACAAAATATGCACTGGCAATACCAATAATGTAACCCGCGACAATATCAATAGGATAATGAACTCCGGAAATTATGCGTGCCAAACCAATAATAAGGGCTGAGAGTAAGAAATACCAACCTCTTTTTTTATGATAGAAAAACATTGCAAGTGCTAAAGATGCAAAAAATGTAGCGTGGCCTGATGGAAAAGAATTATATCCCCCATGAACAAATAAGGGTACTACACCAGAAAGAAACGGTCGCGGAATTGCTAAACTATATTTTATTATATAAGTAATACCCATAGCTAAAACAACAGAACCTGTTACCCAGAAACCTTCTGTTATTGCTCGTTTAATATTTCGAAATGGGCTTAACTCTGGAGATTGAGATACAAGTTCTCGATACATTAATAAACAAGCATAGCCAATTACAATGTACTGAAAATACTTTGCTAAAAAAATAACAATTGCATCAACAACTGGCCATTGCCAAGCAAAACTATATAAAAAAATAAATAAATTAGACATGGTAATTTTTTGTTAAAACTTTTTTCTCCGCACTAGAAATTATATTTTCCATAAGACATGCTACAGTTACGGGCCCAACACCGCCAGGGGTTGGGGTGACGAAACTTGCTTTTTGGGATACAGTTTCAAAATCAATATCACCTAATAAAACATTCTCAATTTCTAGTGTCCCAGCATCTATGACAATCACATCTTGTTTAATTTCATTACCTTTTATAATTCCAGGTTTGCCAACTGCTGTAATTATAATATCTGCATTTTTTAAAATTTCTTTTTTAAGAATTTCATCTGTTTGACTATCAATTATTTTAACTTGTCCACCTTTGTGGATCAATGTATTTTGTATTTGTAATAAATGTGTTATTGGTTTACCAACTAATCTCCCCTGCCCAACTATTGCAATATTTTTTCCGCCTTCTTCAAAATTGGCGGATGATGAATTATTATTAACTGCTTCGTCTAATATTTTTTTTACTGCACTAACTGTTGGCATAATTAGCATATCAGTAAAATCTTGAGTATTATAAAATGAATTTGAATAAGTATTTGATAAGCCATCTACATCCAAGTCAAGTGGTATAAAATCTAAAACTTTTTGTGTATCAATATGATTTGGCAATGGTAATTGTACAATAATTCCACAAATATTTGGTCTTAAAACTAATTCTTTAATTTTATTAATTACACTTTCAGTTGTGCAAGATTTATCTAGATTTCCATCAATGAAACTGATCATTAGGTCCTCGGCTATATTCTTTTTCATATTTACATATCTTAATGACGGCCCATCGTTCCCTATTAAAATATCTGAAAATTCAGGCACAAATGACAAAAGACTGATTCTTTTTTTTAAATCTTCAAGAATGCTTTTACTAAATTCTTTTCCATTAAATATCACCATATTGTTTTTCAAGTCCTAAAAACTCATTTCTCATATCATCTCTATGAAATGAACGACTATATTTACGCATAGCTTGCAATATACCAAGACCTAAAAATGATGCAACAATGTGCGACCCCCCATAGCTCATAAATGGCAAAGTGATTCCAGTTACTGGCATTATACCCATATTCATACCAATATTAATAACAATATGACTTAAAAACATGAGAGCTATGCCAATGCCAAAAAGAATTTCAAAATTCGTGGCTCCATAAAGTGCAGTCATTAATATACGAATAATAACAATACTATACAAAATAAGTAATATTAAAACACCAACAAAACCCCATTCTTCAGCATATGCTGCAAAAATAAAATCAGTTTGATATTCAGGTAAAAAACGCAAACGAGATTGTGTACCAAAACCAAGACCTTTGCCAATAACTTGCCCAGAACCAACTGCAATTGTTGACTGCAAAACATTATACCCACTACCATGAACATCAGCGAGTGGATTTAAAAAATTACTAAGTCTTTGTTTTTGATAAGGTGCAAAAACAAAAATATATAAACTCGCAAAAATTACAAGACCAATTGTTGTTAAAATTAATATATGTTTTTTGGATAGACCTGAAGCTAAAACCATTCCAAACCAAATAATACCTAATATCATAGCGGAACCAAAATCTGGTTGCAAAAATACAAGTAAAAATGGAATAAACATATACAAACCAGAAACAACAATATGACGAATATGTGCAATTTCTACATGACGACGAGAAAAATATTTAGCTAAAACTAGAACTAAAATAACTTTCATTAAATCAACTGGTTGAAAACCAAAAATACCAAATTTAAACCATGATTGTGCACCATTTATAAAATTCCCAAAAACGAATAATAGCAGTAATAAAAAAACACAAATAAAATAAAATGTTAAAACAATGCTGGATTTACGAAAAAATCTAGGATCTGTAGTACTTGCTAGAAAAAATATACAAATTCCAATAATTATTGAAATAACTTGTTTCTTGAAAAAAATAGTATCACCAGACAATGGCCAAAGAGCCCCAAGCCCAAAAACAAGTATTGGAATAATGGCTAAAAATAAGACCCAATCTATATTTTTAAAAACTGATTTTAAAGTAAAACTACTTTGCATAGGAAAAAGGATTAATGCGTTTTATCAATTCATATCTTTTTGGGTCTTTTCTAAATTGATATGGCCAAGAAAAAAATAAAGTTGCTTGCGAACGAGCGTCAAGAGCCGTTCGTGTTTTACTAGCAGCAATTGGTTCATCATTTTCGTCATAAACAATAACAATATAATCAGATTCTGGTACAGGGGAAAGGCCATTATTAGATATTTTAACAGTTAATCTTTCAGTCTCTAAAACAGTTTCTCTTTGCCATAAAGATACATCAATTGGTAATGAATTACTGTTGACTTTGGTTTTTTCAAAATAAATAATATTTTCATCCCAAGTAAAACGAACTCGTGCCGGAATTCTTTCACCAGTACGGATCTGAGGTTCAAAAACTGCAAATTCACTCGCAGATGGAATAAATGTATTTCCTTTTACTTCTTTAATTATTGCTCCGGCTTCATCATAAATAGTAAATGTATAACTAGCATTTCGTGAACCTGCGGTCGGGGCAGTACTTGTTAACATTGCAACTACATTGTAAACATCTTCACTAATAAAAAATATATTTGCCCAATCTACTTTTGGTAGTGCAACTGTCTTTGGGCAATATAATTGACATTGTCCACCACAATCAACACCTGTTTCAATACCATTTTGTTTGAGATCTGTACAAGTTGGTGCACGAAAAATAATTGGATAAATAATAATAAAAAGAATGATTAGGATTACTAATCCAAAAATTCCAAGATAACTTAATTGTCTGCGAGATCTCCATGACATATTAATTATTGTAACATAAAAAAGCCGACCCCGCAGGGGTCGGCTTTTTTGCTTCAGAGCTCTGTTCTCCCGACTACCTACTTTCCCATAAAAATAGTATCATCGGCACTACAATGTTTCACTTCTTTGTTCGGAATGGGAAAAGGTGGTTCCACTGCGTCAAATCAGGAGAACAGAAATCTGAAACCTAAAACAAACTATATAATAAACAATACAAATTTATCCCGTAGTAAATTTTATTTTACTTTGGGATTAGCGTTAACTAAAAGGGTAACAACCAAACATTATCCAAAAACAAACAAATCAAAAATGGTTTATATAGTTCCTGATAAGATGGGGTCATTAGTATATCTTGGCTGAACACATTGCTGTGCTTACACCTAATACCTATCAACGTAATCATCTCTTACGTCCCTCATAACGATTCATAATCTTGGAGGTAGCTTCCTTCTTAGATGCTTTCAGAAGTTATCTATGCCCAACATAGCTACCCGGCAGTCCAACTGGCGTTAGAGCCGGTACACCAGAGGTTAGTTCATCTCGGTCCTCTCGTACTAGAGACAACTCTCCTCATGAATCAACGCCTGCAGTAGATAGGAGACCAACCTGTCTCACGCATTCTTGTTTTATATTTGTGTTCTGTTCGTACACAAAACCTTTATTACTAAAGGAATCGGACTATAACTTTACCCGAACATTTTTATGTTTTAGGGTAATCAACATTTAGTCTCTACGGGCATAATGTGCGAATTTTTCGTTTCTTTGAATAATTTAAATCTTGAAATGAATTACATAGTTGTAATATTGTTTCAAAATCTTCTTCATTTTTAACTAATTCTTTTTGTTTAAGAATTTGTTTTAAGATCATAATTTGCTTCTTTTTCAGAATTAAATATGGACTAATTATATCGATAAAATTAAGAATATCTTCTTTTTTACCAATAATATATTCAGTAACTCCATCTTTACGCATACGAACATGACCAAAACCGATCAGTTTGTAAACTTCCTGAAATAGATTGGATTTCGATGATTGATAAAATACAATATACGGAGCAATTTGATAACCAAACTTGTAAGTTTGATTTTTCTTTGCTTGCACATAAATACTTCCATCAGCATCAAGAAATCCGGCTAAATATGCTCTTTGTTGTAACGATAATTTCATATTATTTCCCTCGGTATTATCCTATCATGTGGCGGTTTAAACCACAAGGACTTCACCGATATAAGTTGATCACACATCTTGTTATTACTAACAAGTGTCGCCGTGAATATGTCGTTTTTCCTCGTGGGTTCAAACTGTTCAAGAGCCCAGCTTTTTGCTTTATGCTTCTTGCTTTTAGAATTATCTAACAGCAAACAGCTAAAAGCTTACAGCTTTTGCTTCTGAACGGTTTGAACCCAGCTCGCGTATCTTTTTAAATGGCGAACAGCCATACCCTTGGGAGCTTCTCCACCCCCAGGATAAGATGAGCCGACATCGAGGTGCCGAACTCCGCCGTCGCTATGGACGCTTAGGCGGAACTAGCCTGTTATCCCCAGAGTAGCTTCTATCCGTTAATCTTCGGCCTCATCTAATGAGAACCATCGGTTCACTAGGTTCTGCTTTCGCATCTGCTCGACCTGTCCGTCTTACAGTTAAGCTAGCTTATGCCCTTGCACTATCGGCACGGTTTCCATTCGCGCCTAGCTAACCTTAATAAACTCCTCCGTTACCTTTTAGGAGGATACCGCCCCAGTAAAACTACCTGCCAGATACTGTCTCCTGCCGTTTTTGCCGTCAAGATTAGAATGCACATCTTTAGAAAGTGGTATTTCACTGACGAGTATTACAAAACCGAAATCTTGTACATAACCTCTCCCACCTATGCTACGTAATAAAAACATACACCCAATATCAAGCTGTAGTAAAGCTTCTGGGGTCTTTTCGTCTATCTGCAGGTAATCGGCATCTTCACCGATACTGTATTTTCACCGGGCTGGTCCTCGAGACAGTTCTCCAGTCATTACACCATTCGTGCGCGTCGGAACTTCATGTGTTTACTTCGCTTAACTACATCACTGTAGGCGAAACCCACTATTACTAGTGGCATAGACTATATCTTCATCTCAACGCTTTTTGCATATTGCGTTTTTTATTGAGAGCCGGCGTATTATAAACTAAATTAATAGTCTATCTAGATCAAATTTATGCATAAATGACCTAAGTCGTTACGGGGTCAATCTTGCCTGCAATAAATATTGTTATCGACAAGACGACTTCCCACGGTATTACCCTTTACCACGCATTTTGTGAAGGGCTTCACCGTTATAGCCAGATTTAATTCCAAAATCACTCTTGGAATGGGCAGTTTCCTACCCGACAAGGTACTTCGCTACCTTAGGACCGTTATAGTTACGGCCGACATTCACCAGGGCTTATAGCGCCAGCTTGATATAATCGCACCAGCACTAGTTGACCTTCTGGCATTGGTCAGGTGTCACCCCCTATACATCCTCTTACGAGTTCGCAGGGAGCTGTGTTTTTGATAAACAGTTGCCAGAGAAACTTTCGCTGCGGCCGGTACCATTTTGTGGTATCGGCAAGCCTTATCCCGAAGTTACGGCTGCTTTTTTGCCGAGTTCCTTGAGGACCACTCACCCGTTCGCCTTGGTCTACTCGACCTAATCACCTGTGTCGGTTTGCGGTACGGTTTTATATATACTATAGCTTAGAAGCTTTTCTCGGAAGAATGCTCCCCTATCTCTAACTCGGCGAACCGAATCATTGATACATATCTGGTCATTGTCATTAAAGACAGTATCCCGGATTTGCCTGGAATACAAGATGCGACATGCATACAGAAAGCCATTAATCTGCATAGAGTACTATTCTCCGTCCCTCCATCGCATATATATAAAGTGCAGGAATATTAACCTGCTGTCCATCGAGTTCGGTTTTCACCATCCCCTTAGGACCGACTAACCCAACGCTAATTATTATTACGTTGGAAACCTTGATTTTTCGGCGGAAGTGGTTTTCACACTTCTTGTGGTTACTTGTGCCAACATTCTTACTTCATTGCGCTCCACGATTGGTCACCCGCACGCTTCAGTGCGGCAATGAATACTCTCCTACCGCTTAATTTTTCCGGAGAAAAATCAAACCCGCGACTTCGGTACAATACTTAGCCCCGATTATCTTCGGCGCAGAGTCTCTCGATGAGTGAGCTGTTACGCTTTCTTTAAATGATGACTGCTTCTAAGCCAACATCCTCATTGTTTGAGAAACTCCACCTCCTTGAGTGCACTTAGTATTAATTTAGGGACCTTAATCTGCGATCATGGGCTGTTTCCCTTTTGACTGATGGAGCTTCGCCCCCATAGTCTAACTGCCGCGTTTTTAGTCATTGGTATTCGGAGTTTGATAGGATTCACGAGATTGCTCCCTGTTGAATCCTTCCAGTGCTCTACCCCCAATGGGAACACGCGACGCGAGCCCTAAAGCTCTTTCGGAGAGAACCAGCTATTACCAAGTTCGATTAGCTTTTCACTCCTTACCACAAGTCATCCGAAGATATTGAACGGTCTATCGGTTCGGTCCTCCTTTCTCATTTCTGAAAAATTCAACCTGCTCATGGCAAGCTCACTTGGCTTCGGGTCTCATTCGTACTACAGAAAACGCGCTATTAACACTTGGTTTCCCTACGGCTGCGTGGGTTTTAGCCACTTAGCCAAGCAATACGAATGAACTCGTTGGCTCATTCTTCAATAGGCACGCAGTCACCCTAAATCCTTGCGGATCGGGCTCCTACTCATTGTAAGCATATGGTTTCAGGTCTATTTCATTGTCCTCCCGGACTGCTTTTCACCTTTCCCTCACGGTACTAGTTCACTATCGGTCTTTAAGAATATTTAGCCTTGGCAGTTAGTGCTGCCGGATTCACACAAGCTAGTCATGTCCTGTGTTACTCAAGAATAAAGACAAAAGAGACACATATGTTTTTGTTACGGGACCATCACCCTCTACGGTGTATCTTTCCAGATACTTCACATACACATGTATTTTGTAACTCTTCTCGTAAAACGACGTCTCCATCTTACAACCCCCAGATCAAGATGGCGTGCTCGATATTGCTATCAAACAAACCATCTTGCTCTAGGTTTGGGCTTCTTCCTTTTCGCTCGCCGCTACTGGGGAAATGATTCTCGAATAAATTCGAGACTTGTTTTCTATTCCTCCGGGTACTGAGATGTTTCACTTCCCCGGGTACGCATATACGAAGTCAAGTCGTATATCATCTTGGTTTACAAGATGAGGTTTCCCCATTCGGACATCTTCGGATCAAAGGTTATTAGGCACCTCCCCGAAGCTTATCGCAGCCATATCACGTCCTTCATCGCTTCTTAAAGCCTAGGCATCCACCATATGCTCTTGGTTCCCATCAGGAACCATATACACCACAACATATACGAGGGTCTCGTATATGATTTTTCTTTTTGTTTGAGGCAAACTTTTAATAAATTAAAAGTTGCCCGGATTTTGTTACAGTTGTTACCTACATCCTGTGTGAGAAAAGACCCAAACACTATGATGTCATAGCGTAGGAAAATCACAACAGGAATACTTGCATTGTTATTATATAGTTGTCAAAGTTCATTTCTGTACCGATATATTTAACCAAAATAAAAACCGCTTTTAGGCGGTAGAAACAATGCTTCAAAAAGAAGGTTGTCCTAACCGCGAACTTTTGGAAGATAATTTCTTTTAAACATATCGATGGGGAGAGTATATACGAAAGATAATTTAAAGTCAAGAGCCCTGCAGGCTATGCCTGCAGGGCTCTTTTCACACTTTATAAACTTTAAACTTTTAACTATTTTTACTGTCTTGGACGAACTTCGTCATGCAATCGAGATAGCATACCGGCAGCTATATCCTTGCCACCAATACCTATTGCAATAGCACCGCCAACAGCAATCATACCAATGAATCCAACTACGATTATGTATATCAATGTTGATGCAATACCCAAAGCTGTAAGAGCGATCAGGATTGCAAAAATCCAAATCATATATTTTGTAAAGCTACCAAGTGCAACTGCAGATTTTATATTGACACTACGAGCAGCAGTAATTACTGCACCCTTCATACCATCAGCAATAACAGCTGCAATAATCAAAGCAAGTCCTGCACGAATTATTTTTGGAATATATTCAATGACTCCAGCTTTCAATAGTGCTGTAGTTTCAGATAGTCCCAAAAGCTCTAATGTAGGAACCAAGAAAATTACAATTAATGACCAACGAACTATTTCACCTATTATTTTACCGATAGAAAAATGAACACCATTTTTTGCCAATGCACCAGTAACCCCAGCTTGTTCAAAAAGATGTTCAAACTTTGTTTTTTTAGAAATGGATTGTATTGCTTTGGAAATAATTCCAGCAAATGCCCAACCAACAAAGAAAAGAACAAGAGCGATAATAAGTTTTGGTAAGAAAGCGATAACGCCAACACTTACACTTTGCAAAGAGATGCGGAATGCATCAGCCCATGTGATAAAAACATCCATACGAATATAATAATTATAATAAATCTATTAATAAAGCTTCGACTATTAACATAGTTATATTATACCAAGTAAATTACAAAAAAGCTCATTTTGGGTAAAATCTGTGGATAACTATTTAGGCGGAAGAGGTTAGTTTATACTCCGTCTAGTCGAAATAGGCAAAACATCAATCAATCTTTCATGAGGATAATCCAATACATCAGCAATCAATTTATCATACATATTCATTCGGTAAATAAAATCATCAGTATCAAATACAGCGTACGCTAATTCGCGACCAATTTCAGCTTCAACTTCTCGCAGTGCGCGGTCAACTTTTTTAGGTTCAATATCTTTACCTACAATTAATACATCCAATCTTGAATCAGATGTCCCAGTTAATATCCCAGACAAAACCAATAATTTTAATTTACCAGTTTGTTTTAATTTTTTAACTAATGCATTTCGATTCAAAGTACTATTTTCTAAAATCAAATCAGCCAATGACTGACTATGTGGGAATGATGCATTTAATGTTACACCTTTGACTTTTTTACTTGTACCTCGGGAATTAACTACAGTTACTGTAGTATCTTTTATTAACCCGGCTTTTTTAAATTGATTAAGTTCTTTGCGTAAAGTAGAAAGAGAAATTTTAGAACGAATAGAAAGTTCTTTTACAGTAAAACGCTTGTCGGGATTCATTAAAAAATGCCGCATTAGTTTTACTCGTGCCAGTGAGCCAAATAGTATCCCCAAAGTATCCATTCGTCTACAATACCATAAAACCATTCATCTTTCCAGACTTATATATTAACTTATACACCTATCTTACAAACCTACATTTATACATAATAAAAACCCCGAATTGGGGTTTTTATAGATAGCGCCTGAGGCGCTATCTGAACTACTTCAGTTCTACGGTTGCTCCGGCTGTTTCAAGTTGTTTTTTGAAATCTTCAGCTTCTTCTTTTTTCAAGCCTTCTTTCATAGTAGATGGTGCTCCATCAACTAAATCTTTAGCTTCTTTAAGACCAAGACCAAGAATTTCTTTAACAACTTTCATAACTGCGATTTTTTGTTCACCAGCTGATGTTAATACTACTGTATATGCTGACTTTTCTTCAGCTACTTCTCCAGCTGCGGCTGGTCCTGCGACTGCCATTGCACCTGCTTTGACATCAAATTTTTCTTCCAAAACTTTTACAAGTTCATGAAGATCTAATACTGACATCTTTTCGATTTGACTTATTAAGTCTGCGAATTTTGTATTTTCCATAATAAATTAGGTTTTAGCTTTTAGCTTTTAGGTTTTAGCTTTTAGTTAGCACCTAGCAACTATAAACTTTTACTTGTAATATTTTTGCCCTAAACCTTAAAGGTCGGGTAAGGTGAGCTTAAAAAGATTTTTTAAGCTTTAGCCTTTGCAATTTCAGCAAGAGCTGTAGCAAATTTTTGAATCGGAGCAATAAGAACCGATACAAGCTGTGTGTACAAAACATCGCGACCAGGAATTGTTGCAATAGCCAACATAGCATCACTGCCCAAGTATGTATTTTCATATACACCTCCGACAATAGATACGACGCCTTTATGAGTTTTTGCAAATTCAAAAACTTCTCGAGCGGCGGCTATTGGATCAACACTGGTTGCAATACCTATTTGTCCTGCAAGTTCTGGGTGTTCCCCAGCATAATTCATGTCAGACATTGAACGCTTTGCAAGCGTTTTTTTAATGACAGTATAAGTTATGTTCGCATTTTCAAGTTTTCGACGAAATTCATTCGTATCAAAAACATTAAATTTACTGAACTCTACAAAAACAACACACTGCTTGCCTTTTAAAATCTCTGTCAAATTATTTGTTTGACTTTGTTTTTGTGCAAGTGTAATTGCCATCCCGCTAGAAATAGTTCCGTGCGAAATATTTAAAGTTTAAATATTTCTATCGGAACGTATTTTATTAACTATTAAAACTAAATCGACTTTAATTACGATTTATTATATACATATCCAAGAAACTAAATAATTTCATACGGGACATGTATAATATATAAATAAAATGAACCGCTAATCTACCATAAGGTAGTGCGGCTGTAGTCCCTCGCTACGCTCGGGACCTATGGTCCTTTACAAAAACGAGTTCGACTTCGGTGGGTATTATGCTTAGTTGCTATTTGCTAGTTGCTAGTTGTATCAATGAAGCTCAACTAACAGCTAAAACCTAAAAGCAAAAACCTTGCGCCCCACTGTCTACAGCCATTACAAACATCCTAGCACAAATAGCTAAAAAAGCAAATAAAAAAGCCGGTCCCACTGGTATGGGCCCGGCAACTTTTTCAGAGGTTATAACTTAAAATTTCCTTAAAATTTTATCGGAACTTTTTTGTTATTGTGCTTTTTTAATAGCAACCTCTGTAAAATCTTTGCGGAATTTTGGACAATCTTCCTGTCTGATGTAAAGAACAAGAAAATTAAACACAAAGATTTTAAGCTTACAGGGATCGACTAATTAACCCCTAATCAGTTCATAAATTATGATACTCCAAATATCCAACTTTGCAAGGATTTAAGTATGTGATTATTAACAGGTAAATTAACGATTGTTATTAGT
>MFUO01000010.1 GCA_001786995.1 Candidatus Nomurabacteria bacterium RIFCSPLOWO2_01_FULL_33_17
ACCGGTATAAGATAAAACTTAAAAAATAATATTAATTATTATCTAATAATATTTAATATGGTATAATATTTATATGACTATACACATAGGGGCTGACCATGCTGGATACGAAATGAAAGAGTTTTTGAAGAAAGAGCTTGAGATTTTGGATTATGAAGTAATTGATTATGGGGCGAAAGAATTAAATACTGATGATGATTACCCAGATTTTGTAATACCGTGCGTCAGGGCTATAGCTGAAGATCTTGAACAAAATGAAGGACAAGAAGTATCGAAAAACCTTGGGATAATTATTGGAGCGTCTGGACAGGCTGAATCCATGTGTGCAAATAAAATAAAAGGTATAAGAGCTGGGGTATATTATGGTGGAGAGAATACTCAAACAGACATCAAAGGTAATAATTTAGATATGGTTTCGTCACTGCGTAAGCACAATAATGCAAACATACTTTCTCTCGGTGCAAGATTTATGACAAACGAGCAAGCGATAGAAGCTGTAAAAATTTTTATAGAAACTGAATTTTCCGGTGATGAAAGACATATTCGTCGTATTAACAAATTAGAGTCTGAAAGCTAACAGCTAAAAGCAAACAGCTATATTATATGGAAATAATCCCCGCAATAATGCCTGATAGTTGGCACGATTTAAATCAAAAAATGGAAATGGTATTGGGTGGAGTAAAAACTGTCCAATTGGATTTAATGGATGGTAAATTTGTACCTGGTATTACTTGGCCATTTAATGGTATGCATACTGAAAGTTGGAAAGAATTAATGGCGGAAAATATTGGTATGCCTTTTTGGGAAGATATAGATATTGAATATGATTTAATGATAAATGATGTGGAATCTTTTTGGGAACAATTAATAAAAATGGCACCAAAAAGAATAGTTTTTCATTTTCCGAAAGATCAAGTTGGTATAGATAAATTAAAAAGTTTTATTAAAAATTTGGATTCATATTTTAAAAATGAAATGGAACTGGGTATTGCCTACGAGCATGATACACATTTGTCTGAAATTTTAGAAATACAAGATGATATAAAATTTGTACAATGTATGGGTATTGAGCATGTTGGAGCCCAAGGACTTTCTTTAGACGAGGCAGTTTTTGTGCATATAAAAGCCATACAAGATAGATTATCGGATATGGTAATAACGGTAGATGGGGCAGTAAATGAAAATACCATAGAAAGATTTATAAATGCTGGGGTAGAGAGATTTGTGATAGGCTCGGCAATTTATCACAATACAAATCCAATGCTTGCTCTACAGGATTTTAAAAAGATGCTACAATAGGATTATGCTTACCGATAATGAAGTAATTGATTTAGAAGTCAAAGCAAATAATATACGAGAAAGCATAATTAGTATGCTCCTTGAGGCTGGTAGTGGGCACACTGCAGGGCCACTTGGTATGGCAGATATTTTTAGTTTGCTTTATTTTAAGATTTTAAAACATAATCCTAAAAAACCTGATTGGATAGATAGAGATAGATTAGTATTGTCTAATGGTCATATTTGTCCAGTCTTGTATGCGACGATGGCCCATGTTGGATATTTTGAAATTTCAGAATTACAAACTTTAAGAAAATTTGGTAGCCGGCTTCAAGGACATCCACATCGTGAATATTTACCAATATTGGAAAACAGTTCAGGACCACTTGGGTCCGGACTTTCTCAAGCAGTAGGTATGGCATTGGCTGATAAAATTTCGAATAACTCTGAAAGATATATTTATGCAATGTTAAGCGATGGTGAACATGATGAAGGAAATACTTGGGAGGGAATAATGCTTGGTGCAAAATATAAATTAAATAATCTCATTGCAATTGTTGACCGAAATCATATTCAAATTGATGGCAATACTGAAGACATTATGCCGTTGGGTGATTTAAAAATTAAATGGGAGTCTTTTAACTGGCATGTTCAAGAAGTTGATGGTCATAATTTTCGTGCAATGGAAGATGCAATAAATGAAGCTAAATCAGTATCTGACAAACCATCAGTCATTATTGCTATTACAATTCCGGGCCGTGGGGTAAAAGAATTTGAAAGAGATTATAAATGGCATGGCAAACCACCGAATTATGATGAAGCCGATATGGCTTTAAAAGAATTACGCACATTGGGTGGTAAGATAATTAGTGAACACCAATAAAATAATATGTTAAATAAAGACTTAAATTTAAATGAGAAAATGTTTGATGCTGATGTTGAACAAGTTCCAATTCGTAAAGGATTTGGAGAAGGGTTTTTAATTGCAGGGGATAATAATGAGCAAGTTGTTGGTATATGTGCGGATTTAACTGAATCAACAATGATGCATTTATTTCGTGATAAATTTCCAAACCGTTTTGTGCAAGTAGGAGTTGCCGAGCAAAATTTGGCAACAGTGGCAAGTGGTATGGCTGCAATGGGAAAAATTCCGTTTATTTCTTCTTACGCTATGTTTTCACCTGGACGAAATTGGGAACAAATTCGGACAACCATTTGTTATAACGATAGACCTGTAAAAATTGCAGGAAGTCATGCAGGAATTTCTGTAGGTCCAGATGGTGGGACACATCAAGCCATTGAAGACATAGCTATTACACGCGTAATTCCTAATATGTGTGTAATTTCGCCAGTAGATGCTGTTCAGGCGAAACTTGCTACAATTGCATGTGCTATAACACCAACACCTACATATTTGCGTTTAGTACGAGAAAAAACCGCAATTATGACAACAGAGAAAACACCTTTTGAAATTGGTAAAAGTTATATTTATTGGCAACCAATGAATAATAATATTGCAACTGTGGGAATTATTGCAACCGGAGCATTGGTTCACAAAGCATTACTTGCAGCTGCCGAATTAGAAAAAGAAAATATATATGTCGTTGTTTTAGCTTTACCAACAATTAAACCATTGGATACTGATGGAGTTTTAGAATTTATAAAAAATAATGGTAATAAATTAAATGGAATTGTGACAGTTGAAGAACATCAAATAGCCGGGGGAATGGGGTCGGCAATAGCTGAATTTCTTGTACAAAATAATCCATTACCAATGCGTTTTGTAGGGGTCAAGGATAAATTTGGACAATCAGGAAAACCAGAAGAACTTATTGAACACTATGGAATGGGAACAAAAGATATAATAAAAGCTGTAAAAGAATTATTGTAAAAATTTAAATAAAAAATAGCAGGGGATTGACCCCTGCTTTTGTATTTGATATAATTCTGTTTTTCTAATTATGCTTCGAAATGTGTCGATATTTTACAAGGACTGCTTTCGTATCTTGCAAATTTATATTTTACTAGTAATGAACCACCTAAGAATTTATTCTTGTCTGCAACAGTTTTGAAAACAATTACATAGCCATAAATTGGGTGCTTTGAGACTTCTACCTTAAAACCCCTTTTATTTATAAACTCTTCCCAAGTCATGGATTCATTTATTTGGATAGGTTCTTGAGGTACTCTTTTAATTCCACCTCGTTTATTTTTTAGTCGCATTTTTTTATAGTTTTTTTGCTCTTGATTGAATTCACGAGCTGATTTTGTTATTTCTTCTTGTTCTATTATAGAGTTAGGGCGATAGTTATATGGCCTTTCAGGTTTTTCTTCTTCTATTTTTTTAACAACAATTTGGTGGTTTTCGTTTTCAATTAGAGTAACAGTATTTGGTTCCTGAACTTGGGTGTTATTTTTTTCTTCCATAACAAAACCAAAAGATTCAATTAATCTAGGATCATGGGTATTTTTGATAGCGAACTGTGTTGGTTCGTTTTCAATAATTTTTATAGCAATAAAGATATTACTATCCCCGAATTTCTTTTTGATCTCTCTTTGAAATTCTAAAATGTTAGGACTTTTAAAATCAAAATCAAAAATAATATAATTGTTTGATGAAAAAACTTGGGCTTTTAGATTTTTTTCTTTTATTATAGCTCTCCAAGCATATACTATTTCTATTATCTCGCGTGTATTCATATCTTTATGTTTTTTATATATTATAACATAAAAAGATATAAGTCAAGAAAGAAACAGTGCCGTAGGCGCTGTTTAGATTTCTGTGACTTTGTAGTTTTCGGGGGCGGATTTTAGATATTCTTCAATTTTTTCTCGTGTTAGTAGGCCTTCTCGAGCACCTATATATTGAACAACGCTCATAGAATTTACTGGGCCGTATAATAATGCATCTTTCAGTGACATACCATTTGCTATCATCGCTGTAATTGTTGAGCTTGTTGCATCACCAGCGCCAGTTCTATCAATTGGGGGTTTAGGATCCGGATACATTGGTAAACTATAAATATTTGATCCATCCGATGCTGTTAAACCATTTGGACCGTCTGTAATAACTACAATTTTAGGACCCAAATTATGAATGTCTTTTAATAATTCTTTTATATTTGTTTCTTTTGTTTTTAAGATAGTTTGAGACTCTTGTAGGTTGCAAAAAAATATTTCTGTATTTTGATAGATATCTTTTAATAATTCTGTACCAGCTTTGATTTGAAATGTTCCTGGCTGAAAAGCTAATTTTGTATTTGGACGCATTTTTAACCAATTCGCGATTTCAGTATGAAAAGCTAATGCATGTTCACCAATAGATGAAAAATAAACCCAATCTACTGTAGTGTTTTCATTTGGTAAAGTATAAAAAAATGGAGCATGTTTTATAAGTATAGTTCGTTCAGGACCATAACGCAGTACATAATGATAATTTGTAGGATAACGAATATCTTTGTATACAAAATCAGTTACTATATTTTCATTTTGTAATGTTTGTATTGCTTCATCACCAAATCTATCATCTCCAACTGCAGTTACAATTGCTGAAACCAAACCCAAACGAGAAGCGGAACAGACAGCATTAGCGCTATTACCAACAGCTCGAATTTCCACTACACTTTCGTACGGAACTTTTTGACCAAATTTTACGCATAATTCGCAACTCGAATTATTTATATTACAGTGAACTTCGGCATCTTTAAGCTCGATAAAAGCATCGGTAACCATGTCTCCAATCCCTAAAAATTGAATATGTTGTGTGTTTTCGTTCGCTATATTATTCATAAATCTAATTATAGCACAAAACATTTAGTGTGATATACTTTAGATATGATTAAAACATTACGAGAATACATACAAGATGCTCAAAATAAAGCTGTTGCAATTGGCCACTTTAATATTTCAAATTTAGAAGCTTTACATGGCATTTATAATGGAGCTAAAAAATTATCGGCCGAGACCGGGGAATTAATACCTGTAATTATTGGTGTTTCCGAAGGCGAGGAGAATTTTGTTGGGCTTGATATGGTTTATGATATGGTGCATTCGATTCGTGATGAGCATGATTATCCAATTTTCCTGAATGCTGATCATCATAGTAGTTTTGAATCTGTAAAAAATTGTATTGATGTAGGGTTTGATATGGTTATAATAGATGCTGTGAAATTACCACATGATGAAAACATTAAAATAACGAAACAATGTGTAGATTATGCAAACGAAGTAAATAAAAATACTGGACGCGATATATTAGTTGAAGCCGAGCTTGGTTTTATTGGGTCTGGATCTTATATTAAAGAAACTATACCAGAGGGTGCCGGAATATTAACAAAGCCCGAGGATGCGAAAGATTTTGTAACACAAACCGGTATTGATTTATTTGCCCCGTCAGTTGGCTCTATTCATGGATTAATTAAGTCTGGTAAACCACATATAGATGCGGACTTAGTAAAACAAATTGCAGAAATTACAAAAATTCCATTAGTGCTTCATGGTGGCTCAGGATTGCGAGATGAGGATTTTACAAATGCTATTAAAGCGGGAATTTGTATAGTACATATTAACTCCGAATTAAGATTGGCATACCGTGATGCAGTTGAAAAATCAATTGAAGAGCATCCAAATGAAATTACACCGGCTAAAATACTAACTCCCGCAGTCCAAGCTATAGAAAATATCGTTTTTCAGCGTTTGAAATTGTTTAATCATGTATAATTTAGTTATCCACAGTCTTGTATATTTTGGCATGTTTTAGTGGTAAAATAATAATAGATGTTATTTTAGCCAATTTATTATTAATAAAAAAGATATATGGAAAAATTGTCCTCTAAAAAAATTGCTACAATTGTTGTAGTAATTGTAGCGCTTATTTTAATTTTTAGTGTAACAAGAATCAGGTCTACAAACAAAATAGATAATTCTTCACTTACAGGATCAGCACTTACATCACTTGATGGATTTGAAGGTATAGAACCAAATTTAATTTCAAAAACACTTCGATTTGGAAATCGTGGTGATGAGGTTGAGAAACTTCAAAGTTTTTTGACTGATAATGGTTATGAACTTGGAAAAATTGATGGAATCTTTGGTCTTAAAACACGAAAGGCCTTAAGAAGTTTTCAGGAAGATAATGACCAAAGACCAACTGGTGTTCTTGATCCTAAAACAAGAGATTTTATAAACGAAATAATAATTGATGAAGCTTTAGCTGATTCAATAGAAGAAGAAAATAATACAGATGATACTAATGATCCATTAGATCCAAATCTTAATTTACCTGATGATGTAAGAAAACAACAAGCTGAGGAAGAAGAACGAAGAAAAGCTGAAGATATAAAACAACAAGAAGAAGTTAAAAGACAAGATGCAGAAAGAAAAGCAGAGGAATTAAAAAAGCAAGAAGAAGCTAAAAAAGAAGCAGCAAGAAAAGCAGAGGAATTAAAGAAAAAAGAAGAGGCTGAAAAGAAAGCTAAAGAATTAAAAAAACAACAAGAAGCTGAAAAAAATAAACAAGAATCACTAGAATTGTTGACATTAAAAGAAAATAATACTTTGTTTAAAGATTATGCATGTGAATCTGGTGATAAAAGCGAAATGTTAACAGTATACTCTGGTGAGAGAATAGATGAATCAACAAACAAAAAAGCCGTTTATGCCCTTTCAGATGTATGGTCTACTACTGATGGAGTAAATTGGAAAAAACAAGCTAGTAATACAAACATGGGTGCAGGTTGGGAAAGAATGGTAGAAAAGGACAAAAATGGTGTTGTGTATTCTTTTGGTGGAAAATATAAAGTAGTTGATAATAAGACTGTATCAGACAATGGTGTGTACAAAACAACGAATGGTGTTGATTGGACTTATGTAGGTGATATTCCTGAAATGGATCATCGCTACGACAGATCAGTAGTTTACTTTAAAGATACATTTTGGCTTATAAGTAGCATGGAAGGTATTTGGAGTTCTCCAACTGGTGAAAAATGGACAAAAGAAGTTACAAAAGGTCCATGGTCTGGGTATGGTAGTGTAGAAAAAAGTAATGCCTGGGGTTATTACAGTAGTAATAGTCTTGGTGGATATGTTATTGATGGAAAAATGTGGTATTTAGTTTATGATGGTACATCATCTACGAATTATAGTAATACAATGAAAATATATTCAACGAAAGATGGTAAAAATTGGAATGATGAAGGAGGCTTGATTGATGCTGAAAAAGCAAAAAAATATTATACAGAATATTTTAATATACTTCCAAATGTTAACCCCGATCCTGTTACTTTGAATGGTGAAATATATATTGTATCCAGTGATAAAGATAATGGTAAACCTTTGGTAATAAAAACAAGTAATGGTAAAGATTGGTATAAAGTATCTACAAGTGATACAAAATTCTATAAAGAGAATGAGTATTTTGCTAATGTAAGAAATTATGGATCAGTTGCTGTATTTTTGAATAAATTATGGCATATAGGTGGTTGGGATTTACAGGCTAATACTGATAATAATGATAATATTAATGATGTTTGGTCATCAAGTGATGGTGTAAAATGGGAAAATATAACACCAAAAGGTGTAGAATCTTCAGGCCCAGCCCATAGATGGTTAGCTGGAATATTTGCAACTGGTTCAATTGGTGGTAAAGCTGAAGATCTGCAAATAATTAGAAAATGGAATGACAGTGGGTTCTTTACCGGTAAGGATGAAGAAAAAACACTATTGGGTACATGGAAAATGACAGCTGATAATGATAAAACAAATACCGGTGACATTGTAATATCGTATCTGGGTTTTGTTGGTAATGATTATAAGAATTATAAAAATGTTCAATTCTCATCTTTAGAAAGTTTAACAAAAATAACTGTAC
>MFUO01000011.1 GCA_001786995.1 Candidatus Nomurabacteria bacterium RIFCSPLOWO2_01_FULL_33_17
ACAGCTACTGAAGTCGCAGTGGCTCATGGAGTTATTAACAGGGTGTCCTAATACAGGGTTGAATTTACCATTTATTAATTTATCTAATGTTATCACTGATATATAAATCTGTCAATAGTATAGAAACTATGTTATAATCTTGGGACATGAATTTATTTAGAAAAAAGAAAAATAAGACTGTTTATATTGGGCTTTCGGGGGGTGTGGATTCGGCTGTTAGTGCAGCATTGTTGAAAGATGATGGATATAATGTTGTGACTTGTTTTATCAAGACTTGGGCGCCAGATGGTTACCTGTGTCCGACAGAGACAGATAAATTCGAATCTATGCGTGTAGCCGCACATTTACGAATTCCGTGGATTGAAATTGATGCGACAGATGCTTATAAAAAAAATGTCGCCGAATATATGCTAAATGAATATAAAAACGGGCGAACTCCGAATCCAGATGTTTTTTGTAATACTACAGTAAAATTTGGAACATTTTATGATATTGCTATACAAAAAGGTGCTGACTATGTTGCAACAGGGCATTATGCAAAGACCTCTCCCGACCTGTCGGCCACCCTCCCCTTATTAAGGGGAGGGATTAAGGGAAAGGTCTTGCGGAAAGCCATCGACCCATCTAAAGATCAAACTTATTTTTTGTGGAATGTGGCATATCAAAAACTCCAAAAAACCTTGTTTCCTATAGGTAATTTACCAAAAACAAGAGTGAGAAAATTAGCTAAAAAATATAAATTACCCAATGCTGAAAGACCGGATTCTCAGGGTGTTTGTTTTTTGGGACCAATTGATATGAAAAGTTTTATCAAAGATATGCTTCATACAGAAATTGGAAATGTTTTAGACATAAATGGTGATACTATCGGTACACATGACGGTTCAATTCTTTATACAATAGGCGAGAGACATGGATTTAGTGTGAATAATAATGCAGGAATTCCGTATTTTGTAGTTGATAAAAATATAGAAAACAATACAATTACAGTTTCAAATAATCCGAAAGAGAAAAAGTTTGAAAAAGATATATATATCCAAAGTGAAAATTGGTTGCCTAAAAGGCCTGATGAAAACCAAATAATTGATGCAGTTTTTCGTTATCATGGCGAGACTTATAAAATTAAACTAGGTAGAGACAATAAAATAAATTTCCAAAATGAATCTACCACCCCCGCCGAAGGCCAATCCGTAGTTTTTTACTCTGGCGAGCAATGTCTTGGTGGGGGAATTGTTAGTTATAAAAAATTGTGATTTAACCCCTCTCATAATCAGGAGAGGGGGAAGCATATTTTTTAAATATGCTGGGGTGAGGTATCTCTATAAATAAAAACAATTTTATGCTAAAATAATCTTATATGCTATCGTCAAATGAAATTAGACAAAAGTTTTTAGACTTTTTTGAAAAAAGAGGGCACAAAATCTTGCCTTCAGCATCACTCGTGCCTGAAAATGACCCTTCAGTTTTATTTAATACTGCCGGTATGCAACCACTTGTACCATATTTAATGGGTCAAAAACATCCAATGGGCACACGCTTAGCGAATATACAAAAATGCGTGCGTACAGGTGATTTGGATGATATTGGAGACAATCGTCACTTTTCATTTTTTGAAATGATGGGGAACTGGTCACTCGGTGATTATTTTAAAGAAGATGCTATAAAATGGAGTTACGAATTTTTAACTAATCCAAGTGAAGGGTTGGGTCTTGATCCAAAAAGATTATATGTAACTTGTTTTGAAGGTGATGAAAATGCAGGGAAAGATATTGAATCAGCAAATATTTGGCAAAATGTTGGTATACCCGAGAATAGAATTTACTTTTTACCAGCTGAAGACAATTGGTGGAGCCCAGGGGACAATGGCCCATGTGGTCCGTGTAGTGAGATGTTTTATGACATGAGCGGAGCTATAGGTGATTTATCAAAAGAAGAATTTATTGAAGCGGTAAGAAAAGAAGATGTCATTGAAATTTGGAATGATGTTTTCATGGAATATGAAAAGAAAGATGAAAAAGTAATTGGCAAATTAGCCCAAAAAAATGTAGACACTGGTGCCGGCCTCGAGCGTATCACTGCTGTTATGCAAGGCAAAAAAACTGCATATGATACTGATTTATTTGAATACCTTTTTAATGAAATGGACACCACTTACGGTATTTTTTCAGATATTAAATCAAAAAGAATAGTTGCTGATCACATTCGAACAGCTGTTTTTATGATTAATGATGGGATAATCCCTTCAAATAAAGATAAAGGTTATGTTTTACGACGTCTAATTCGTAGAGCGATATCTCACGCTCGTAGATCCGCTACAAATTTTAGTCAGTTATTTTATTTAGTAGATTTTATTACAAATCATTATAAAAATTTTTATCCTGAATTTGAAAAAAACAGGCGCTATATTCACGAGATTTTTAAAGATGAAGAACTAAGTTTTAGTTTAACCCTGGAACGTGGTCTAAAAGAATTTGAAAAGGGTACTGATGCTTTTATGCTTTTTACAAGTTATGGATTTCCTTACGAACTTACCGAAGAATTATTAAAAGAAAAAGGAAAAGGAAAAATTACTACACAAAATATAACTGGAAAATCAAGGATTATGAGTAAAGAGGATTTTAATGCAAAAATGGCTGAGCACCAAAAGTTGTCGCAAACCGCAAGTGCGGGGATGTTCAAGGGTGGGTTGGCGAATCATAATGAGGAGACTGTGAAATTACATACGGCACATCATTTGCTTTTGGCGGCACTTCAGCAAGTCTTGGGTAAAAGTGTAAAACAAAGGGGGAGCAATATTACTGAGGAAAGATTAAGAATTGATTTTACTTTTGACCGCAAGATGACTGATGAGGAAAAACAAAAAGTCGAGGATATTGTAAATGAGAAAATAAAAGCCGGCTTAAGCGTAATACGAAAAGAAATGCCATTAACAGAGGCTGAAAAATTGGGTGCAGAGATGGAATTCGGTGCAAAATATCCAGAGATTGTTAGTGTTTATTTTATTGGCGATGATGAAGCTTTCATCACCCTTGATAAGGGGGAGGGTCAGGGTGGGGGTATTTTTAGTATAGAATTCTGCGGTGGACCACACATAAATAATACAAACGAATTAGGGACTTTCAAAATCCAAAAAGAAGAAGCCGTTTCAGCTGGGGTGCGTAGAATAAAAGCAATTTTAATGTAATATATAATTTTGAACATATATGTGGTTTAAAAAAAGACAAAAATCTACAGAAACAACTACTTTATATCTATCAATCGATGGGTGTAGTATTGGTCTTTCTTTATACACTAACAATATATGTAATTTTAGTGACAGACGAATACATGTTATGTATGAAGACAATATCCCAATTGAAGCATTATTAAAAGACATTTTATATGGTTTTAAATATAGTTATCCAAAGCCTTTTGATCAAATTTTTGTAATTCTCGAATCTCCATGGATAATTGAAAAAAGTTTAGACATTAAAGAAAAAAGAATGACTCCTTTTGTCATTAACCAAGAAATTATAAATAATTTAATCAACAAACAAGAAGAGAACAATAAAACTACATTTTATGATTTACCATATGTAGTTGAACGCGTGGCATTAAATGGTTATGTCTATCCGGATCCAATTGGTAAAATAACAAAAGAAATTGAAATTTCAATTACAAAATTTTCCGCTGACAAAGAAATAATTGAATTTTTAAATAAGGAAATAAAAGAATTTTGGAATAAAACAAAAATAATATATCTATCTGGACCATTATTGATTTCCAATATTGGTAAAAACCTAATAGCTACTAATGATATTTTTGTTAATTTAAATTCAACAAATACTGTACTACATTTATATTCGACAGGTGTTGTTAATGGTAACATTATAATTTCTTTTGGTCTTCAACACATATTACAAGGTCTAAATAATAAATGGAAAACTACAAATGAAGAATCATTAAATTGGATAGATCTCTTTTTAAACAAAACTTTAAATGAAGCCGAGCTATCTCGTATAACAGCAGATTTACGGTTAGTAATAGCTCCTTATATAGATTCTTTTACTAAGAAAGATTTTAAAACAAACTTTATAATTGAAAGACCAATAAATATATTGGGTGGTAATGTCATATGGAACAAACTTTTTACATATTTATTAAAAGAAAAATATTTTGGAGAACTATTCCCGCATATTGATACAACTGTGATTAAAGATATATCGGATGGTTTAAATGATTTAAAAGGGGACAGACTTATTGCAATTTATGCAAGATCCGATGAGTTAAAGAAATAAATTATGCCTAAAAAAATGATGGGTGACATTAAAATAGTTAGAAAAGAAGCACCTGTAAAAAAGGAGTCCAATTTTAAAATACCCGAGCCTTTACAAATTGTAAAACCAAAAATAATAAAAAGAGAACCTGAAAACCCAATAATCAAACCAATAAAATTTAAAAAAGACAATAGCAAATTTAAAAGAAAATTATTTTTTACAATTTTAATAATTATAATTATTTATTATCTTTTATATATTCTTAGCAGTGTAAATACAATCATTGTCCCAAAAGAAGATATTAGAATGATTAACCAAAGTGTAACTTTGGAATCTTGGACTAAACCCATAAAATCTACAATAATGTCGATAAATGAAAAGACCGAGGTCTCTAAAATTGAAGATTTAGAATCTGCAAAAACAAAATTAAACGATAAAATAAAAAATCGTTTGATTTATGATATGCCCGATAATTATATTTTAATGGATGGATGCAAAAGTATAATTTCTTATAAAGAACCCGAATTTGAAACGGATCCTGTTTCTAAAAAACCAATAGTTAACAACAACATTTTGGAAGCCAAAATGAATGTTTTGATTTTTGAAAAAAATAGTCTTTTAAATTATTTAAAGAAAATTACCGTAACCGATGATATGTCAGTAAAAGATATTACAAAATTATCTTGTGATTTACGAAGCGATATAGCATCCGACTTAATCATGAGCCGACAAGTTTCTTTTATACTAAATGGTGAAATCACATTTTTACCTATTATAGACACTAATGAATTAATCAATCTTTCAAAATTTAAAACACTAAAAAGCTATAAATTACTATTGGACACAAACCCCAAAATTGCAGCATATACAATAAAAATAAACCCAATACCAATTTTCCCAGTTCTACCCAAAAACCCAAAACACATCCATTTTATCTTGAGCCAGTAGATTTTACATCCCAAAAATATTTTTAATTTCTGTTTCTGTTATTTCATCTATTTTATTTGTGACAATTATCACAAGTTCATTTGTAAGATTTAAATCTTTTTTAATATTATAAAACATAAATTCAAATGGGTATGGCGATATCCATGCTGAATTTTTCAGACATACAAACCCGGCTTTTTTTAAAAGATATCGTAGTGATTCGCGTTCGGCTTTACGAGATTCTGGTAAATCAAGTAATACAATTCGCCAATTACCATCCCAAGATGTATTTACAACTGCAGTATCACTTTCAAGATTTATACTATTTACTTTTTTTCTACCATCTTTTGTAAGCCTAGCGTAAGAATTTTTGCCAGATGAAATATTTTCAATAAACCCGGCATCTTTTAGATTTTTTAATGACCGTGTAATAGCATACTTATTTACTTTATCTTGTAAATTATTCTTGTTGTGAAAGTATGTGACTGATCCGCCCCCTGCCAAGGGGGAGGAATGGAGGGGGTCTTGTATTTCACTAAGCAAAACCGCTGGCTTCTCCGACAAAATCTTTAGTATTTTCTTGGAATAATCAAGTTTTTTAGACATTTCTACAATATACTATAGTTATCCACATTTTACAAGCTTTTAGTGGTCACGAAATACTTGTCAAAATTAAATGGTTAGTATATACTGCGACTAGATTCTCCTCTTGAGGAGTACCCTTTATGGGGGAGGTGGATATCCACCCCGGCTTACAGCCACCCCTCAACGAGGGGAATTAGCAAAATTAATCACAATAAATAACATGTCAAAAATCATAGGTATAGACTTGGGTACAACAAATAGTGCAGTTTCTATTATCGAAGCTGGGCAACCAAAAATAATCGAAAATATAGAGGGTAATCGTACAACCCCTAGTATTGTTGCTATTAGCAAAACAGGTGAAAGACTTGTAGGTTTACTTGCAAAAAGACAAGCGGTAACAAATCCTGAAAATACGGTTTACGGTATCAAACGATTTATGGGTCACAATTATTCTGATCCTGAAATAATGAAAAGTAAAGACACGCTTTCTTTTAAAACAGAGGCTGGAAAAGATGGAGGTGTAATTGTAAAAATGGGTGGCGAAACACTTCGTCCAGAAGAAATTTCAGCAATGATTCTTTCTAAAATCAAAGCTGATGTTGAGGCAAAACTTGGTGAAAAAATCACCGAAGCTGTAATTACTGTTCCGGCATATTTTAATGATGCTCAAAGAAAAGCTACCAAAGACGCAGGAGCAATTGCTGGATTGGATGTTAAAAGAATTATCAATGAGCCAACAGCCGCAGCATTAGCATATGGTTTTGATAAAAAGAAAAATGAAAAAATAGCAGTTTATGACTTTGGTGGTGGAACATTTGATGTTTCAATACTTGAAATTGGAGATGATGTTATAGAAGTTAAATCAACCGATGGGGATTCACACATGGGTGGTGAAGATATTGACCAAAAAATAATAAAATACATTGCGGATGAATTTAAAAAAGAAAGTGGTATCGATATAACTCGTGATACATTAGCACTTCAAAGACTAAAAGAATCTGCTGAAAAGGTTAAGCATGAACTTTCGACAACAATGGAGTCCGAAATAAATATTCCATTTATTACATCTGATGCATCGGGACCAAAACATCTTTTATTAAAAATGTCTCGTGCAAAGTTAGAAGAATTAGCAGCCGAATATATTGACCGTTCAATTGAAATTACAAAGCGCGCAATTTCGGCAAGTCCTTTTAAGGCTAATGAAATCGATGAAATTATTCTTGTTGGTGGACAAACCAGAATGCCAGCAATTATCGAAGCTGTAAAAGCATTATTCGGTAAAGAACCAAATCGTACAATTAATCCAGACGAAGTTGTGGCTCTTGGGGCTGCAGTCCAAGGTGGAGTATTGCAGGGTGATGTGAGAGATGTTTTATTGCTTGATGTTATTCCACTATCTCTTGGAATTGAAACACTGGGTGGTGTTGCAACAAAACTTATAGAGAAAAATACAACTATTCCTACAAATCGTTCACAAGTATTTTCAACCGCTGGAGATAATCAAACATCCGTAGAAATTCACATTACTCAAGGTGAAAGACAAATGGCGACAGACAACAAAAGCTTGGGGCGGTTTATTCTAGATGGTATTCCTCCGGCACCTCGTGGTATACCACAAGTTGAAGTTAGTTTTGATGTAGATGCGAACGGTATCCTGCAGGTGAAGGCCAAAGACAAAGCATCCGGTAAAGAGCAAAGTATTCGTATCGAGGCAAGTTCCGGATTAAGTGATGAAGATATTAAAAAAATGACAAATGATGCCGAAAAATATGCTGATGAAGACAAGAAAAAAAGAGAATTAGTAGATGTCAAAAACACTGCCGAAATGCTTGTTTATACTGCCGAAAAATCTCTAAAGGATGCAGACGGTAAAATATCAGCTGAAACAAAAGAATTAGTTGAAAAAGCAATTACTGAACTAAAATCTGTAAAAGATGGTGAAGATCAAGAAATCATTAAAAGTAAAACCGAAGAATTAAGTAACGCTATCAGTAAAATTGGCGAGGAAATGAACAAAGCTAATTCAGATACTGCAAATGCTGAAACAAATACTAATGAGAATACTACAAAAGAAGACGCAACTGATTCAGAAATAAATAGTGATAAAAAAGATGACGGAGAACAAAACTAGCCTCCGAAGCATTTTACGCGAGATAAAAGAAAATAAAAATTCTTGTATTATTGTCATGGATGAACTAACCGATGTTCACAATGTTGGGGCAATAATTCGTACTGCTGTAGCTACAAATTGTGATGCAATAATAGTTGCAAAACATAACCAAGCCCCAGTTAATGAAACTGTTATGAAGACTTCGGCAAATACAGCGGGCATGATTCCTGTTATAGAAATGAATATAAATGAAGCTATCCGCACAATGAAAGAAAATGGTTTTTGGATTTATGGTTTAAATATGAACGGAGACCAAAAATTATGGCAATCGGATTTAAATGGAAAAGTTGGTATAGTTATTGGTAGTGAATCTGATGGTATACATGTGATGACCAATAAATTATGTGACTATAGTTTATCAATCCCAATGAATAAAAATGTTGAATCATTAAATGCTTCAGTCTCGGCTGCAATAGTCATGTACGAAAGATCAAGGCAAGTAAATTTTTCTAATTAGTATATAATAAAACACATGTCTAAAGACTATTACAAAATTTTAGGAGTTAATAAAGGTGCGTCTGAAAGTGAGATAAAAACCGCTTTTCGAAAAATGGCGCATCAATATCATCCTGATAAAAATAAAGGTGATGATATAAAGTTTAAAGAAATAAATGAAGCATACCAAACACTTTCTGATGCAAATAAACGCGCGCAATATGATAGATTTGGTTCTGAAGGTGCACAGGGTTTTGGTGGTGGAAATGGATATACCCAACAAGGTGGCTTTGGTGGTTTTGATTTTTCTGGTTTTCAAAATGGTGGAAATGTAGAATTTGATATGGGTGATTTAGGTGATATATTTGGTGATTTTTTTGGTGGACAAAGTAGAAAAAATACTGGTTATGGTGGTAGGCAACAAAAAAAGGGCAGAGATTTGGTAACACAAATTGATGTTCAACTTTCTGAATTAATAATGGGTGCTGAAAAAAATATAAGAATTAAAGTTGCAAGTTTGTGTGAATCCTGTACCGGTAGTGGCAATCAAAAAGGAGAAAAAGAGGAAAATTGTGATAGTTGCAAAGGCTCGGGTAAAATCACTCGTATTCGAAATACAATACTTGGTTCTTTTCAAGAAGTTACATATTGCGACAAATGTGAAGGTGAAGGTAAAATTGTAAAGAAAAAATGTACAACATGTAATGGTATAGGTAGCGTGCAAAAAGAAAAAGAATTAAAAATCACAATTCCAGCCGGGTCAAACAATGGTGATAGTTTAAAACTACCCGGAGGTGGCGAATATGTTAAAAAGGGCAGTACTGGTGATTTGTTCATCAAACTTAATCTTGTTTTCCCAAGAAAACTTACCGACAAACAAAAACAACTCCTCGAAGAACTCAAACAACAAGGGTTATAAAAAATCCTGCCAAGCCATTACAGCCGGACAGGACTAAAAATAAAAAAACAAAAAAAGTTTTAATTGACCTTGATTTTTGTAAGATCAATATTTTCAAGAATTTCTAATTTCTCGAAAAATTCTTTTATGCTTAAACCTCGAGAGTATAAGATGAAAGTCTCCCAAATGCTTTTGTCCGAGCCTTTTAACCTAAAGTAATCAGGGCGATTGGCTCGAATTATTTGCATAAAGTTAGTATACGGGGTTTTGGCAGTTTTTAAACTTTTTATATATTCTAGCCTGATTTTTTTAAGACAGGACAAATATTCAACCATTGAACCATTTGCAGTTAGAATTACCTTAGAACAATTTTGCTTGATAACTTTCCAAGCTTTTTTTATCTCTAAATTCTTATCAAGATCTTTTTTTGTTGTTTTTCTCTCTAATCTTTTTAAATTTAAATCGAGGTGCAATTGTATTGAATTTTTCATACCAAGTTTTTTAATTACATTTATTATACCACTATATTGAAAATTAAACAAACAGGGGATTACTGGGACTAATACAAGGGGATAAACTATCAAATATATTAGGACTGTGTTATAATCAATTGGTGTTCGAATTACTAAGTTAATTAAGCTTGATATTATAATAAAAATACAAGCAAAAACAAATTATGCCAGAAGCAAAAACAAAAAAGGTGAACTCTGCGTTTATGAAGCCAATGAAAATCAGTGCGGAACTTGCAGCTGTAGTTGGTGCCGGTCCAATGCCACGATCAGAAGTAGTAAAGGCTCTTTGGGTTTATATTAAAAAGCACGATCTACAAGATCCAAAGGCTAAAAGAAATATCATAGCTGATGAAAATCTTAAAAAGGTTTTTGGTGGTAAAGCTGTAGTAGACATGTTTGAAATGACAAAGCTTGTTTCAAAACATCTTTCATAGTATGGCAAAAAGATTAGCTACAAATACAAAAAACAAAACTTCTCGTTCAAGAAAAACAGCGAAACGAACAGCCGTTAAATACGCAATGATAAAAGCTAAAAAGAAATAATTTATGGGAGATTTTAACAAAGGTGGCAGTAGAGGTGGTTTTAAAGGCCGAGGCGATAATGGTCGCCCAAGTTTTGGTGGTTCTCGAGACAATCGTGACCAACAAATGCACAGTGCTGTATGTAGCGACTGTGGTCGTCGATGTGAAGTTCCATTTCGCCCAACCGGTGAAAAGCCAGTATTTTGCAGTGATTGTTTCAGTAAAAAAAGAGATGGCGATAATGATCGTGCTCCTAAAAGAGAATTTAATAATCGTGAACCAAGAAATAACTTTAACGATAGATTCAATGACAAAGGCCCTAAAAAGGATTTTCCAAGACATGATACACCTAAACACTTTGAAGGACCAAAATCTGGTGGTAATGATGAAATAAAAAAGCAATTAGAAATGCTAAATAGCAAAATGGATAAACTTATTGAATCTTTAAACAGACCAAATTCACAAAAAGTTGAAAAAGCAGCACCAGTAAAAGAAGCTTTACCTGCCCGCAATGCTTCTAACATAGTTAATGCAGGCGGGAAAAAAACAATAAAACCAGCTAAATCTGCAGTTGCTAAAAAACTAGTCGCTAAGAAAACAGTTAAAGTTGTAGCTAAAACAAAGAAAAAATAATAACTTTAGATAATAATTTTGTATGAGGCCAAAAAAGATTCTTATATCTGTACTAATATTAGCTTTTATTGTATTTATTGCAATATTTCTTATAAGATATGCTATGAATGTTGTTAATAATCCTCAACAAAATTCTACAACAGCACTAATAGAAACACTTTAAAATGAAAATAGATAATGCCAAGTTTATAAAAGGTCTCGTCGAATCCGACGAGATTCTTTTTGATGGTAGAAAACAAATTGCATTTATAGGACGATCAAATGTTGGTAAATCCAGCATCATAAATGCATTAACAAATAATAAAAAATTAGCTATAACCAGTTCAACCCCAGGGCGTACGCAACAAATCAATGTTTTTTTAATTAATAATGATTTTTATTTAATAGATTTACCTGGATATGGTTATGCAAAATCATCTAAATCAGGCCGTAAAAGAATTCAAGAATTAATCAATTGGTATTTATTTGAATCAAAGACAGAAATCAAATTTGTAGTACTTCTCATTGATGCTAATATTGGGCCAACAAATGACGATCTTGATATGCTCCAAAATTTAGTGGAAACGAAAAAAAATATAATCATAGTTGCAAATAAAATAGACAAAATCAAAAAATCTTTAGTCCAAAAACAAATCAACCATATTCGTGATATTGTAGGCCCACACACAATTATTCCATTTAGCGCTGAAAAGAAACAGGGAATCGACGAATTAATCAGTATATTATTGGCTTAAAACCCAAAACTTGCATTTTTTTTAGTTTTAGTGTATAATTGTACCGTATGAAGCTGAAGCAATTTTCCTTGAAGGATAGTCCAGCCAAAGATACAGGAAAAAAGTCGAGGTTTTTCAACTAGAATTAATAATAGAAAACATATGAATGGAATCATAAAGACTCTTAAAGAGCAAGGATTTGGATTTATTTCTCGCGAAGGTGAGACAAAAGATCTTTTCTTTCACTCTAAAGATCTAAACGGTGTTACATTTGAAGAACTTCGTGAAGGTGACGCTGTCACTTTTGAAGTTTCTCAAGGTGAAAAAGGCGCATTTGCTACAAACGTGCAAAGAGCTTAATACCAAATACCAAAAATACCTTCTCATCACAGAGGAGGTATTTTTGGTTTTATATGATAGAATAACTTTTATTGAAGAGTTGGATGAATTAATATTTATGAATACAAAAAGAAAATTATACGATGTCATAGTTATTGGGGGTGGAGCATCAGGAATGATGTCTGCTGGTACTTCGGCACATTCTGGTAAATCTGTCTTATTACTCGAGAAAAATAAAATTTTAGGTCAAAAACTAAATATATCCGGTGGTGGTAGATGCAACATAACAAATGATGAAGATGATATACGAATTTTTTTAAAGCATTATGCAAATAATAAAAAAACGGATGAATTTTTATTTTCTGCATTTTCAAAATTTAATAAAAATGATAGCTTTAAATTTTTTAAAGATTTAGGATTACCATTGGTAGTCGAGGCAAGAAAACGAGCATTTCCTTATACTCAAAAATCTACAGATGTTACAATGGCTTTGGAAAAATATCTAAAAGAAAATAATGTAACCATAAAAACATCTTCACCTGTAACAAAAATAAATAAAAGAGACGAGAAAATCATTAGTGTCCAGTCTTGTGGCACAGAATATTTTGCAAATAGTTTTATTTTAGCTACTGGTGGAATATCACACCCGGAAACCGGCTCAACGGGGGATGGTTTTAAATGGTTAAATGATCTTGGCCACACAATAAATCCATCAACACCATCTATTGTGCCATTGGCTGTAAAAGAAAAATATATTAAAAATCTATCTGGAATTAGTTTAACTTTTATGAAAATTACTTTTTATATTGATAAAGTAAAGAAATTTGTAAAAAAAGGTAAAATTTTGTTTACACATTTTGGTTTATCTGGACCGCTTATTTTAAACAGTGCAAGTGCTGTTTCCGAACTTCTTCACGAAGGAGAAGTAACAGCATCTATCGACATGTACCCAGATACTGATATTGGGGCATTAGATGATAAAATCATAAAAATTTTTGATGATAATAAAAATAAAATGTTTAAAAATATATTAGCCGAATGTGTGCCTAATGGCATGGCAAAATCTTTAATAGATATTATTAAAATTGATCCAGATACAAAAGTTCATAGCATATCCAAAATACAAAGAAGAAGTTTTGTAGATTTATTAAAAGCATTACCTGCAACTATAACAGGACTAATGGGTTATGACAGGGCAGTTGTCGCTGATGGTGGTATAACACTTGACCAAATAGATATGCGCACAATGCGATCAAATAAAATAGAAAATCTTTATATAACAGGGGACTTATTAGACATTAACCGCCCATCCGGGGGATTTTCACTACAACTTTGCTGGACTACAGGCTATCTTGCCGGCACAAATGCATAAACCAGATAGCGCCTCAGGCGCTATCTAATGGATTTATGGCAAAGATAGATTTTTCTTTAGTATCAATTACAATATAACCTTTATTATTTAAACTCTCACGAAGTTCGTCACTTTTAGTATAATCTTTATTTTCTCGTGCAATATTACGCTCATCAATAATTTTTTGAATATCAGACGGTATTGTTTTGTCTAATTTATAATATTTATTAAAACCAAGACCCAAGATTTTATCTATTTCTAAAATCGTTATTAATTTTATTTCATTAGGTATTTCTATATCATCAAATAACTCTATAAAGAAGGCTATGGCTTCAGCTGTATTTAGGTCATTAGCTAATACATTTTTAATTTTTTCTATATAATCTTCTGCATTGTCTTCCGCAATGATAGTCCCGGAATTAATATTAGTATTCTTAAGATCAATAATACTAATGAATTTTTCATACATTCTCATTAATGTAGTTTGTGCAGAATTTAATGTGTCCCATGTCATATTTGCAGGCGACCTGTAATGGGTTCCGTATAAAAAATATTTATAAGACAATGGGTGAATACCATGATCTTTTAAATCATTTAGCATTAAAAAATTACCATCGCTTTTCGCCATTTTTTTACCATCAATCATCAAATGATTACAATGCACAAAAAAATTAGCAAAAGTATGTCCATAAGCACATTCGCTTTGGGCTATTTCATTTTCATGATGAGGAAACATATTATCAATTCCACCAGTATGAATATCCATTGTCCCACCAATAAATTCTTCTGCCATTGCTGAACATTCTATATGCCAACCAGGGCGCCCTAGCCCCCAGGGAGATTCCCATTTATTTTCACCATCATTTACATCCCACGCTTTCCATAATGCAAAATCTTGAATATTTTCATTGTCATATTCATCATTATTCATGCGTCCACCGGCATTTTCTTTTATTTTATTTGGGTCAACATTAACTAATATTCCATAATTTTTATCAGCTGAGACTTTAAAATAAACAGATCCATCTTCTGTTTTATATGCAAAATCTTTTTGTATTAAAAGCTCTATGATTTCTATCATTTTAGGGATAGAATTTGTGGCTCGTGGATAAATATTTGCAGGTAATAATTCCAAACTTTCTCGTCCATTATAAAAATCCTGTTCATATGGTTTTGTTAATTCATCTAAAGTAATCCCAAGCTCGATAGATTTTTTAATAGTTTTATCATCAACATCTGTTAGATTAATGATATGTTTTACATTATATCCATTAGACTCTATCATTCGGCGTAAAATATCTGCAAAAATATAAGCCCGATAATTACCAATGTGGGGCGTATTATAAATTGTTGGCCCACAAGTATACATACTGACAAATTTATTCCGAGAATCAATAGGAGAAAATTCTTCAATTTTATGACTTCTTGTATTGTAAAGTTTTATAGTAGCCATCGTCGATTTTTAAAATGAAGTAAAATTAATATACCAATTAAAATAAGAGAGATACTAATGTATATAAATTGGGTAAATGTTTTGATCACTGCCACATCAGTAATCATAGCTATTAGTGTTGCTATCAATGTTAATGGGAATGTAGTAAATGACATAATTGTTAAAATACGCATAGTTTTATTTGTTTTAGCGGAAAGTAGGGAATCATTTGTTTCGCGTAAATCTATCAATAAATCACGGTGACCTTCTAATATTCCTAAAATCTTGTGATATTCAGACCTCATATTGGAAACATATACTGTATAATCCGCACCAAAAATCTTTATACTTGCATGCTCAAATGAATCCAATATTGACCCATGAAATCGCATTGCTTGCCGAAAATCCAGTATTTTGCGATTAATATGAGACAAATCATTAACCATCCTGTCTTCATGACCATTAAATATTTTTTCTTTAACTTGTTCCATCATTTGATAAAGGTCATTTAATTTAGAACCTGCTTGGTGATACGCTTCGATAAGAATAGCATGGAAAATATACCCGGCATGACTTCCAGGTAATTTATTGGAAAGCATTGCTTCAACTTCTAATTGTTTTGCAAAATCATGTAATGCATTTGAAAATTCATAATGAATAGTTATTAAAAAGTCTTTTCCTAAAATAAAATCAATCTCCAGATCCGGCATTCTTTTTTCATTGTGAATTCGTGGAAAATGTAAAACCAAATAAAGCATATCTTTATAAGAATCTACTCGTGAAAGCAAAGTTTCTGTAATCAAATCATTAAACAAAACTTCAGGGACATTATATTCACTGATGATGTGCATCAATTCATCTTCAGTAGGGGACTCTAAATCCAGCCATGTAACTCCTTGGTATTTATATGTTGAAATCATGGTTATATTATATCACAAGCTATACCAAAAAAACTAGAGATAATAAAAAACTGCCCTTGCTATATTTATTCTTTTGTTATATATTTGTATATGAACAGAAGATCGTTCAAATCTTTTCAGTTTTTTTGGGTCTCCTAAAATCTTCATCTCTAACATTGTAGTAGTTAAGGTGTCGTAGTTTAGTTTTTTTGGGAGATTCTATTTGGTTTGCCTCGTTCAAAACTTTCATAGGCTTGGAACGGGGCATTTTTATTTGTAATTAATCGTCGTCCCTCCACCTGCCAAGGGGAGGGCTAGCTGATAAGCAGGGGTGGGGTGTAGCAAAGGTAACTCTCTCTTGCAAAAAATCCCTCAATATGCTATATTTTTCCTATGGAATTCGCAGTTATCAAAACAGGGGGTAAACAATACCGTGTCTCAAAGGGGGATACTATTCGTATTGAAAAAATCAAGGATGTTTCCGAAGTTGGTCAAAAATTAACATTTGATCAGGTTTTACTTGTTGATAACGGTAAAGATACAACTATAGGAATGCCAATGATTGATGGGGCAAGTGTTAATGCCGAAGTTACTAAAATCGGCCGAGCTGACAAAATCAATGTTGTTAAATATCTCCAAAAATCTAGATACTTTAAAAAAAATGGCCATCGCCAACCATTTGTTGAAGTTAAAATTTTAGCTATCAAATAAAAATCTCATACACTAGTATGAGATTTTTTTGTAGACTTATGTAATTAATTCCTCCCTTGTGAAGGGGAGGCTAGGTGGGGTGCATAACAAAAAGCTTTTATGCTATAATTGCAGTAACATATGCACAATCCGCACATGCCAGAAATCCCAATGAACCCGGATGTAACGTACTTTGCTCGTACAAATTTTCGAGGTGGTAATGAAATGTTTGGAATCAAGAAAAAGGATAGAAGACAACATCTATATATCTTGGGTAAATCTGGTACTGGTAAATCTGCACTTATATCAAACATGGTTATACAAGACATTTGGAATGGCCAAGGCGTTTGCCTTGTTGATCCTCATGGCGAATTAGTAGAAACAGTTCTTCGTGTCATACCCGAGCATCGTTTAAATGATGTTGTATATTTTAACCCATCAGATACCGAGTTTTGTATTGGTTTTAATCCTTTGGAACTTCGTGACCCTAAATACAAACATCTCGTTGCATCCGGATTAATGGGAATCTTTACAAAGATTTGGGCCAATGTTTGGTCATCTCGTATGGAATACATTATGAACAATACTATCTTGGCACTTCTTGATACGCCAAATTCAACACTACTGGGAATTACTCGTATGTTAGTGGACAAAGACTACCGTCAGGTGATAATTAACAATTTAAAAGACCCAATGGTTAAAGCTTTTTGGGTTCATGAATTTGAACAATGGAAAGAGCAATTCCGTAATGAAGCCATATCTCCAATTCAAAATAAAGTTGGACAATTTTTATCATCATCTATTATTCGTAATATTGTTGGCCAACAAGAAAGTACTATTGATATTTTTAACTTAATGAATGAAGGTAAAATATTCTTGGTGAATGTATCCAAAGGCCGTATCGGTGAAGACAATTCCGCATTATTGGGAGCAATGATCATTACAAAACTCCAGCTTGCTGCGATGGAACGAGTCCGTATTCCTGAAGAAGAACGGCGCGATTTTTATTTATATGTTGATGAATTCCAAAACTTTGCAACTGATTCTTTTGCCAGTATTTTATCTGAGGCCCGAAAATACCGTTTGTGTTTGACACTGGCTCATCAATACACTGCACAAATTGAATCCAAAGATGGTGGTGATTTAAAAGATGCTGTATTTGGTAATGTGGGTTCAATGTTGATATTTCGTATCGGTGCTGATGATGCAAAAATCTTGGAAAAAGAATTTGCTCCGGAATTTATTCCCGAAGATTTTGTAGGACTTCCTAACTTTGAAATTTATTTAAAATTAATGATCGATGGTGTAACTAGTAGACCATTTTCTGCTAATACATTGCCACCTATACATGTTGCTGAAGGTTCGGATAGTACAGAAATTGTTATCAAAAGATCCCGGGATACATATTGCCGTCCACAAAATATTGTTGAAGCATCTATCAATTCATGGAGCTCCACTGCTGGTGGGACAATTATTGCTACTAAAAATAATACAACAAATACAAATGGATCTAATAATACAAATAGCTCAAGTTCATTAAACAAAATGTACCCAGCTGTATGTATAAATTGTAATAAAGAAATCGCTGTTCCTTTTGAGCCAATAGCTGGTAAGCCTATTTATTGTAAAGAATGTTTAAACAAAATAAAGGTTGGTGAATTAAAGCCAGCCAAAGGTTTTTATGATAAAAGTCTAAATGAAGGTCCAAAACCAGCTGAAGCATTAGCAGCAATGGGTATAGAATACCAACCATCGATAATATCTGGTGACAGACATAGTAACCCACAAAAAATTCAAAGAAAAGAATCATACTCAACAAAACCAGTATACCAGCAAAAAATTATTCAAAAACAAATATATCAACCTAAAATTATAGATAAAACAAAACCTGAATTAATCGCATTTGATGATAACAAAGACAAGGATGGTTTTACATCTTTGAAAGACTTACTTGGAAAAATTAATGGAAACCCATCCCCAATAATTAAACCAAAAACAATTGTAAATGAAATCCCGGCTGATCCGAAAAAAATTACCTTGCACCCACGAATTATCGAAAACAAACCTGCGCCTAAACCAATACCAGCCAAAGCCGCAACATACCAATCGCAACAAAATCTAAAAAATATTGTTGAAAATGCTTCAAATACAATTTCTCAAAAAAAAGATATTGAAGATACAGTCCCTAAACCCCCGGAATCATACACAAAAAAAACACCCAAAAAAGAAGTCCCGGAAGATGTTTTACGCAAATTATTCATCGATAAGTCTAAAAATACGACTGATCAACAAAATACATAAATATTATGAGAATACTTTTAACCGGAGGTGGGTCAGGTGGTCATTTTTACCCACTAATAGCAATAGCTGAAAGACTAAAAAATCTGGCGCGCGAACGTAAAATTGCGTCTATGGATTTGTACTACATGGGAAATGATCCTTATGACGAAACTTCTCTTAATCAAAATGAAATAAAATTTATATCAGTATCTGTTGGTAAATTAAGAATTTACCCATCGTTTAAAAATTTTACTGATATATTCAAAGTTATACTGGGTGTTATCCAAGCATTGGTAAAGATTTTCTTTATTTATCCTGATGTTGTTATTGCCAAAGGTGGACATGGTTCATTTCCTGCACTTTTTGCAGCAAAGATTTTTTCAATACCAGTTATTATTCATGAGTCAGACACTTATCCAGGACGAGTAAATTTATGGGCCGGAAAATTTGCCAAAAACATAGCAGTCGCATATGCCGAGACTGCAGAATTTTTTGATAAAAAGAAAACTGCAATTGTTGGTTTACCAATTCGAAATACAATAATGCATTTACCAACACCCAAAGAAGGCGCAGAACATTATAATTTAGACCAACATATACCAACAATTTTTGTATATGCGGGCTCACTGGGTGCTGATAAAATAAATAATTTAATTTTATCCTCGATGCATGAATTATTGAAAACTTATCAAATAATCCACCAATGTGGAAACAACAATATTGATATTGTTAAAAACAGGTCCGATGTTATTTTAGAAAATCATCCTTTTAAAAATCGCTATATTTTAAAACCATTCTTAAATCAAGATGAGACTCGTAATGCCGCAGCCCTTGCATCACTTGTTATATCTCGGGCAGGTTCAACACTTTTCGAAATTGCCAGTTGGCATATACCTGCAATTGTTATACCTATAACTCATTCTCATGGAAATCACCAACACAAAAATGCAGTACATTATGTAGAGATAGGCGCTGGGATTATAATAGAAGAATCAAATGCTTTGCCACATTTGTTTATTTTAGAAGTAAATTCTATTTTACAACACGAAAATATATGGAAAAAAATGCACGATGCAACAGCAAATATTGGACAAACTGATGCAGCTCTCGAAATAGCCAGCCAAGCATTGCTTATTGGTGAAGCTCATGAACTCGAGTAATATGAATCCCGTTAGAGATCAATCAGTTAATTTATGGTATAAATAATATATTATGTTTAAGTTTAATTTAGTTTTAATAGTTAATAAGATATACAAGTTTTATACTTGTAATCTCTAATGGGATGGCAAATTCAAACAAAATTCAAATTATTAAATATGCTCCGCCTCCACCAGAATTACCAGTTCTTGGCGATATTGACCCGCGTGAAGTGTGTTTTATAGGACGCACTAACTATGCCGCAGCATTGGAAGAAAAACGCTATGTTTTTGGTATAAAAAGAATCGACAGAAGAAGACATTTATATATTGTTGGTAAATCTGGTGTTGGTAAATCAAAGCTTCAAGAATTAATGATTCGCCAAGACATAACTCATGGATTTGGTGTATGTGTTATTGATCCTCACGGAGAATTAATTGATGATATTTTAGATTTTATTCCTGAAGATAGAAAACAAGATGTTTGTATTATTGACCCGTCAGACAGTGATTTTCCTGTATCATTTAATCCACTTGCAAATGTTGACCCAAGCTTTAAACATCAATTAACCCAAGGCTTGATCGAAGTTTTAAAAAAACAATTCGGAGCAAACTGGACACCGCGTCTCGAGCATGTTTTTCGTTTTACAACACTTGCATTGTTAGACTATCCACATGCCACAATGCGTGGAATGATCAGTATGTTAACAGATAGAAATTATCGTCAAAAAGTTGTTGAATATATCGAAGATGACATGGTAAAAAGATTCTGGGCAATTGAATTCGCCGACTGGTCCGAGAAATTTGATACAGACGCGATCATTCCATTGGTCAACAAATTGGGGCAATTTTTGTCAGACCCAATGCTAAGAAATATTTTTGGTCAAAAAGGAAATAAAGTTGATTTGGAACAATTAATGAACAATCAAAAAATAATTATGATCAATCTTTCAAAGGGAAAAATTGGTGAAGAAAATGCATCATTTTTTGGAGCAATGTTTATAACAAAAATCAAACAAGCTGGTATGTCGCGGGCGAAAATGGCAAAAGAAGATAGAAATGATTTTTATCTTTATGTTGATGAGTTTCAAACATTAGTAACCGATACATTTGAGAATCTTTTATCAGAATCTCGTAAATATGGACTTAATCTAACTATTGCACACCAATATATAAATCAATTATTACCAAAAGTTCAACAGGCTGTAATGGGTAATGTTGGTTCAATGATAACATTTCGTATAGGGGGCGAAGATGCAGTTAAATTAAAACCTGAATATGCTCCAATTTTTGATATTAAAGATATGATCAATCTCGGGGTAGGGGAATTCTATATAAAAATGACAATTGATGGCGAATCTTATGACCCATTTTCTGCTGAAACTTTAAAAGTTTTACCTGCGATCCACCGTTCATACCGACAAGAAATTATAAATGCATCTCGTGCCCAATATGCCGTCCCAGTTGACGAAGTTCGCAGAATCATGGAAGAAGACGAAAACATGATTGTTCGTAGCGCTCAAGAAAAAGCCGCAATTTCAAATAAACCAGGCCATACTACTGATTCCACACCTACCCAAAAAATCGAAAACGAACCGTTGATATAGTAATTAGTATAAGGAAATAGTATAAGTATATGAACCCCGAAACAAAACAATGCCAAAACTGCAAATCTGACTTCATAATCGAACCCGAGGATTTTGAGTTTTATCAGAAAATTGGAGTCCCAGCACCAACATGGTGTCCAGAGTGTCGTTTTATGCGACGACTTAGTTTTTTAAACTGGATATCTTTATATAAAAGAAAATGTGACAAATGTGAATCTTCTATGATATCAGTCCATCATGAAAATAGGCCTTTCAAGGTATACTGTAATCCATGTTATTGGAAAGATGACTGGGATGGAACTGAATACGCAATAGATTATGACCCAAATCGTAACTTTTTTGAACAAATGCTGGAGCTTCGTAATAAATCCAACTATATGGGGTTGGAAACTTTGCATTCAACATTAGTTAACACACCACATGGTAATGCATTGGCATATCAAAAAGATTGTTTTATGGTATTTAATGGAGATTATGGTGAAAGATGTGTATATTCAGTATTTTTTGTACATTTAACAGAATGCTTGGACACCTATAGAATAAATAGTTGTGAATTATGTTATGAATCTGTTGGTTTATATAAATGTTATAAATGCATATATAGCACTGAATTGGATTCATGCTCTAATGTAATGTTTTCAAAAAATCTATCTGGATGTACAGATCGTTTTGGCTGTATGAATTTACGGAATAAAAATTATTGTATATACAATGTTCAGTACACAAAAGAAGAATATAAAGAAAAAATAAAAAGTCTTAATCTTGATACTATTTCTGGACTAGAAAAAGCATTAAAGGAAACAGAAGATTTTCAAAAAAGTTTACCTCAAAGATGTACTATTGGTAATAGTATGAATATAAATTCAACAGGGGACATGCTATACTTGGATTATGAAAGTTAAAGTTAATAATTATGCTTTTATAGATGCTCAAAATGTCCATTTAGGGATATTAGAATTGGGGTGGAAAATTGATTGGAAAAAATTTAGAATTTGGCTTAAAGATAAATTCGGAGTAGAAAAAGCACTTGTTTTCATAGGTTATCATCCAGGAAATGAAAGTTTATATTCTTTTTTGCAACATGCTGGATTTGTTTGTATATTTAAACCTACATTAGAATATAAAGATGGGACTATCAAAGGAAATTGTGATGCAGAATTAGTTTTACACGCTTCTGCTATTGAATTTGATAATTACGAAAAAGCAATTATTGTATCTGGTGACGGAGATTTTACTTGTTTAATAGAATTTTTACAACAAAAAGATAAGCTTAAAATGCTTGTTGTGCCAAATGAACACAAATATTCAGCATTACTAAAGAGATTTAATAGCTCTGAAAGAAAGTTCATTTTATTTTTAAATAGAGAAAGGTCAAAAATAGAATATATTGATTTAAATAAAAAGGGCGCATAAGACACAGAGTCTTATGCAGCCTTTTCGTGGTGATAAACCCATTATATCATAACCAAATTTTTATGCAAGAATACAACCAAGAAATCCACAACTGCCAATTATGAAAATAAAAATTATATTTATACCAGGAAACGGTGGGGGAGACACAAATGAAGGATTTTTTCCTTATGTGAAGGATAATTTTAGAGATAAATATGAAATAATTTCGCCTGGTGTATATCCTGATTCATTATTAGCAAGAGCAAAATACTGGTTACCATATTTAGAAAAATTGGGGGCAGATGAAAATACCATTTTAATAGGTCATTCTTCTGGTGCAATAGCGGCTATGCGTTATGCAGAAAATCACAAAATTTTAGGTTCTGTTTTAGTTGCTGGTTACCATACTGATCTTGGAATGATAGAGGAGAAATTAAGTGGCTATTTTAAAAAAGATTGGAATTGGGAAAATATTAAGAATAATCAAAAATTTATCATCCAATTTAATTCTACTAATGATTCATTTATCCCAATAGAAGAAGCAAGATTTGTATATGAAAAATTAGGAAGCGATTACCACGAACTTAACCAAGGTCATTTTTATCCACAAACAGAATTCCCAGAACTTGTCGAAGCTTTAAACAAATACATAAAATAAATCATAACACTTTATCACGGTCGTGATATTTCGTTATCACATAAAATTTGGTAGCTATTTTTAAATAGGGGAGTATACTTAAGATAAAGGGGTCGAATTATTTATCTTAATATATAACTTTATATGGTTTTTATATACACTACTTGTAAAAATAATGACGAAGCAAAAAGTCTGGGAACAATGATCATAAAAGAAAAGCTTGGGGCTTGTGTTGATTTTTGGCCTATACAATCATACTACAACTGGGAAGGCGAATTAAAATGTGTCGACCAAATTATGCTTTGCATAACAACTTTTGAAAATAAATCTGAAGATGTAAATGAACTAATTTCACAAAACCATAGCTATAGTGTACCAATGATAGCAACCACGGATGTTCGCCGTATAAACCGCGCATATAAAGAATGGATGACTGGCGAATTTGAATAAAAAAAATCATACATATTATTTATGTATGATTTTTTTATAGTAAATTATTTAACTTTTTTTGTTTTTATAGTCTTTACAACTGTATCTCCTATAATAACATGTGCTTGTTTGCGAACAGTGGTAGAGCCATCAAAATTATTTTTTCTTTTGTTGGTAAATTTTACAATACCATCTTTAAGAGCAAACAATGTATGATCGCGTCCCATGCCAACATTTGCACCTTGCATTATTTTTGTTCCGCGTTGACGGATAATAATGTTCCCAGCAATTACTTTTTCTCCAGAATACTTTTTAGTACCGAGATACTTTGGTTTCGAGTCTTTCAGGTTCTTAGCGGAACCACCGGCTTTCCTATGTGCCATATATAATATTTAAAAATTGTTTATAAAAGTATTTAATATCCGCGTGACAGGCAGGTATTTTTGACTTTTATATTGTATAATAGGTAACATAATGAATATAACAGAAATACAACATAAAATCAAGGACTGGCTAGGTTCTCATACTGGCCAAACTATCCTAATTATTCTTATTTTAATCATATCTAATATTGGTAGTTTTTATTTGGGCCAAAATAGCATCAAACCTCTTCAAAATAATCCAAACCTAAGTATAGAAGAAAATAACTATAATCTAGCTGACCCAGAAGTCTATAGAAAGGGTAGTTTAGCCCAAGCTGTTTATACTAGCTCTAAAAGCCAAGAAATTGCCCAAAATGACCTAAATACAGGCGAAAATAGGGAAGTACCGACCAATAGTATAAATAGCTTAAATACTCAGCCTGCTCCCCGCTATGTAGCAAGTACTAATGGCCGAGTTTATTATTTTACATGGTGTGCTGGTGCAAAAAACATAGCCCCAGAAAAAAGAGTTTATTTCAAAACAGCTGTTGATGCCAGGGGAGCAGGGTTAAAACCAAGCACCGCGTGTCCAGATCTTGATTAGGTATTAATTTATATAACTGTCGCACAACATAGATTTTGCGACACTATCTATTATATAAGCTTATTCTTTAATAAATCTTAATCCTATACAAAGAACGCTTTGTGCCACAATGCCAACATATATAATGCAAATAGTTTTCTTGATGAATCTCCTTTTCCATTCTTATGAATATTGATTAATTTTTCAATTTCATTTTTTGAAATATATTCTTCAATAAATTTATTATTTATTAACAATTCTTCAAAATTAGTCATATCATTTTTAAGCCAATCTCTCAATTGTGTTGGAAATCCTAATTTCCTTCTATTAATAGCTTGCGTTGGAATAATGCCACGAAATGCATTACGAAGCGCATATTTAGTCGTATTATGAGAAAACTTGAGCTTGTCGGGCAATCCAGAGGCGTAGGTAGATACCCTTATATCCAAGAATGGAACCCGAAGTTCCAATGAATGCGCCATGGTCATTTTATCAGCCTTGGCTAAAATGTCACCAAGAAGCCATGTATGAATATCTATATATTGCATTTGAGTTGGTTCAGAATAATCTTTAGCTTTTTCATAAAGTTCACCAATATTAAAATATTCTTCCACCGCTCCACCTTGCCAAACTTTTTCTAAATCTTTCATTGTGTATAATCTTGCATTACCAATATAACGATCAGAAAGTTTTGTAAAATATCTTTGTAAATAATTTTTTCCAAAGAAATTAAAATTACTAAATGCTAAATGTCGCAAAATATTATGTCGTATTATTTTAGGTACCAGATTTAATTTCATCCGATCATAGTATTCGTGATATATAGTATATCCACCAAAGAATTCATCTGCTCCTTCGCCAGACAATACCACCGTTACATATTTACGAGCCTCCCCTGCCATAAGATATAACAATACAGCCGAAGGGTCCGCAACTGGCTCATCAAAATGATATACAACGCTCGGTAATGCATTCAAGTATTCATCTTTATTTATAACTTGTTTATGATGAATACTTTTTATTTTATCTACTGTTTCTTGTGCACCATCAAATTCATTTACATCGGAAGCCCCAATAGTAAAAGAATGAATTGGTTTATGTAAATGATTTGTTAAAAGTGTTGCATTTATACTGCTATCTACTCCACCAGAAAGAAATGAGCCAACTGGTACATCCGCAATTGCATGATGCGCTACAGAATCTTGGATTAAAGTTTTTATCTCTTTATCGGTTTGATTAATATTTGTATTAACATTGGGATTAAAAGAAAAATCAAAATATTTTTTTATTTCAAAACTATTATCAATTACATTCACAATCATTGTAAATCCAGGAGAAAGTTTAAATATATTTTTAAAAAAAGTCTCTGTTAGTGGATTATATTGATATTGTAAATAATGATATATTGCATTATTATTTATATTTTTATTATATCGTTCATCTTCTAGTATTGCTTTTATTTCCGAACCAAAAGAAAATATTTTATTCCCATCTGCATAATAGTAAAATGGCTTTATACCAAAATGGTCCCGTGCAATAAATAATTGCTTTTTATCTAAATTATAAATACAAAATACAAACATACCTCGTAAA
>MFUO01000012.1 GCA_001786995.1 Candidatus Nomurabacteria bacterium RIFCSPLOWO2_01_FULL_33_17
TCCTTTCACAGCCATTTTTCGTTGCCGAGCAATTCACCGGTAGTACCGGCCAATACGTACCACTTGCCGAAACAATCCGTTCATTCCGCGAAATTCTAGACGGCAAGCACGATGAGAAACCGGAAGGAGAGTTTTATATGAAGGGAGCGATCTAAAATTGAGTTCCTTCCCTCCTTACCAAGGAGGGGAATGAGGGGAGGTTCTTAATTAGGAACCTCACCCCAGCCCTCTCCTTATAAAGGAGAGGGGGAAATGCAAAACACAAATATTATGTCAAAAAAATTAGAATTAAAAATTGTCACACCGGAGAAATTGATACTACAAGAAATGGTAGATCAGGTGACTTTACCGACTACTGTTGGTGAGCTTACAATATTGCCTGATCATATACCATTGATAGCGAGTATTACTTCTGGCGACATTGTGGCAGTAAAAGATAATGAAAGTATCCCGATGGCAGTATCTGGTGGATTTTTGGAAGTCAAAAATGTCGACGGTCTTACCCAAGTTGCAATCTTGGCCGATTTTGCCGAGCATGTTGTGGACATTACCGATGAGGAAATAAATAAAGCCAAAGCCAAAGCCGAAGAGCTTCGTAAACTTGCTCTTGATAAAGGCACAGTAGACTACGAGCATTTTGCTGCGGAACTTGAACGCTCACTTACCCGTGTCAAGATTGCCGACAAGTGGAAATCCAAAAAATATCGAAAATAAAAAATTTAAAGTAAATTATGTATAAAATTATTTTATTTTATAAATATGTATATATAGACGACCCAAAAATGGAGCGGGATCTTCAATTTGAGCTATGCCAACGCCTTGGGTTGAAAGGGCGGGGTATTGTGGCAAATGAGGGTATAAATTGCACGTTTGAGGGCACCAGCGAGGCTTGTGGCGAGTATATGGCCACTATGAGTGCCGACCCACGTTTTGCAGATGTTCATTGGAAAATAAGCGACGGAACTCTTGATGGCACTGCATTTCCACGACTTTCGGTCAAAGTTCGTCCGGAGATTGTATCGCTACATTTAGGAAATGATGAGGATATTAATCCAAATGAAATTACCGGCAAACATTTAAAACCCGCAGATTTGCAAAAATGGTATGAGGAAGGCGAGGAATTTCATATTGTAGATATGCGCAATGATTATGAATTGAAAGTTGGCAAATTTGAAGGTACAATTTTCCCCGAATTAAATAATTTCCGAGATTTAAAAAAGAATTTAAAAAAGATAGAAAATTTAAAAAATAAAAAAGTCCTGACAGTCTGCACCGGTGGAGTGCGGTGTGAAAAGGCATCCGGCTTGCTTGTCCGCGAAGGGTTCAAAGATGTATACCAGCTCGATGGAGGAATCGTGAGTTATATGGAGCAATTTCCAGGGAAAGATTTCAAAGGAAGCTTATACGTTTTCGACAAGCGCAATACAATGCATTTCGATGATCCTGAAGCTCATGAAATCATTGGCAAATGTGACAAATGTGGTGTGCCAAGCGAGCATTATGTAAATTGTGCGAATTTATTCTGCCACGACCATTTCATTTGTTGCGAAGATTGCCTCGAGAGTAATCCTCCAAATCACAAATCTGGAGGTGTGGCCTACTGCAATTGGAAATGCAATATCAAATGGAAGCTCTACCTCCTAAAGAAAAACTTTCTTAAAAAATTCGCTTGATATTTAAACTTGAAATGCTTATACTTTTAATATGAATAAAACCTGTTCGTACTGCAATACAGTATTTGAAATAACTGACAAAGAAAAGGTAATGTACGAGAAAATAGACCTCGTTATTCCCGATATTTGTGTTCAATGCCGTTGGAAACAGCATATGGCATTTTGGCCATTTGGTAAATTTCGAACAGGAACATCTGATTTATCAGGTGAACGTTTGATTACAGTTTTACCCGAAAATGCTCGATACCCTATATATACTTCCAAAGAATGGTGGGGTGACGACTGGGATGCAATGGATTATGGCCAAGACTATGATTCGAGCCGATCATTTTTTGATCAACTAAAAGAACTACAGGAGAAAGTTCCTCGTCCCCACCAACAAGGTGCACAAAATGTTGATTGTGATTGGTGTGATGATCCTTGGGAATCAAAGAATTGTTATTTATCACGCTCAATCTTAAGAGCCGAGAATTTACTTTATGGATACAGGGCAGTTGATGTAAAAGATTCAATCGATATTTCTCATGTTTTTACATTGGATCAATGTTATGATTGTGGATATTGTTTCTCCTCATATAATTTATTATTTTCACGAAATTGCCGGGACTGTATAGACAGCTCTTTTTTGTTTGATTGTCGTAATTGCTCAAACTGCTTTATGTCTTGGAATTTGCGAGGTAAGTCGTATTGTATAGAAAATGTGCAATATACAAAGGAAACATATTTTGAAAAGATGAAGACTATTAATTTTGGTTCGTATGAAGAGCTTCAAAAATTTAAAATTCAATATACAGAAATTTTAAAAAATAAAGCAGTTCACAAAGAAAATTTTAATATTAAAACGTATGGTTCTATTGGTACCTATATGACCAATTGTAATAATTGCACAAATGTATTTTGTTGGGAAGATTCAGAAAATTGTGTGAATTGTTTGCGTGGCTTGAAGGCAAAAGATTGCATAGACATGACTGGGTGTTGGAAAATTGAAGTTTCTGGAAATAATAGTTGTTCTACAAATGCCTATGAACTCAAGTATTCTATTTGGTGCGATGGAGCTCGGTATTCAGAATATTGCGATCAGTGTTTAGAAATTGATTATTGCTTTGGGTGTGTGAGTTTACGTAAAAAGAAATATTGTATTTTAAACAAGCAATATACAAAAGAGGAGTATGAAGCTTTAAAAGAAAAAATTATTGCCGACATGAAAGCTCGAGGTGAATATGGGCAATTTCCGCTATATTCATTAGGATTGTGCCCATATAATTTTTCTACAGCAGTAATTTATTTTCCAGAAGTAACAAAAAAATATGTGGAGGAAAGAGGGGGGTATTGGGAAGAAATTATTGATAAAAAAATCGAAGGGATGCAAACAAGCGAACTACCAGATTCAATTACTGAAGTAGATTCCTCAATTTCAAAACAAGCACTTATTTGCCCAGTGACAGGATGGCGATACAATATTGCCGATGCCGAATTAGCATTTTTGAAAAATAAAAATATTGCATTACCACGTGTACATTTTGATGTTCGTACAAAAGAAAGGTTGATGTCGATGAGTCAGACAAAAAGTGAAGCTTATACTTGCACATATTGTTCAAAAGAAGTTATGGCGTATTATCCAAAAAATTGGGGATACGAAAGGATTGCTTGTGAAGAATGTTATCTAAAAGAAATTGCATAAATGAACATTTTTACTAAAAAAGAAATAATTTTGTTTAAAAAGTTGAATACTCCGGCAAAGGTGCAGGATTTTCTAAATACCATTCCTATAAATTTTGAGCATGATAAAATTGATAGAGTGAAGTCGCCATTGAGGGTGATGCGGGAGAATAATGCGCATTGTATAGAGGGGGCTATATTAGGCGCGTATATATTATCACTCCATGGATACCCACCACTTATAATGCATTTAAAGACTATACATAATGATTTTGATCATGTTGTATCAGTTTTCAAGAAAGATGGACTATGGGGAGCACTTTCAAAGACCAACCATGCTGTTTTACGTTATCGTGATCCAGTTTATAAAAATATTCGCGAACTCGTGATGTCATTCTTTCATGAATATTTTTTAGATAATGGTGTGAAAACTTTGCGTCAATATTCTAAACCTTTAAATTTAAATATTTTTGAAAAAGGTTGGGAAGTGGAAGATGGTGATTTGTGGGGTATAGATGAAGAGCTTGATAAAATAAAACACTATGATATAGCTCCTAAAAAATCTCTTAAAACTCTTCGTCTAGCTGACCCTCTTGAAATACAAGCTGGTAAAATCACAGAATATCAAAACTAAGATTAGTTGGTTTTTTAACCTTATTTTGCTATAGTAACGATATATGGAAAGCGTTTATACAATTTTACTTTTTTATAAATATGTTCGGATTAAGGATCCAGAATTGGTAAAAGAACAGCAAAAAAGTGTTTGTGAGGCTTTTGGTTTTAAGGGTAGAATTATAATTGCGCAAGAGGGTATAAATGCAACATTTGAAGGTAAGATTGAAGATGTAGAAAAGTATATAATATGGATGAAACAAGACAAAAGATTTAAAGATACTCATTGGAAAAAATCTATCGGTATTGGTGATGCTTTTCCAAAACTGTCTGTCAAAGTTCGTAATGAAATAGTCTCATTGCATGTAGTTGATGGGGGGACTGATATTAACCCAAAAATAATAACTGGCAAAAGATTAAAACCTAAAAAATTAGATAAATGGTATAAAGAGGGTAAAGAATTTTATGTTGTTGATATGCGCAATGATTATGAATTAAAATCCGGGTGTTTTAAAGATACTATCTTCCCCGGTCTTAAAAATTTTCGAGATTTGAGAGATAAGATAACTGAAATAGATCATTTGAAAGATAAAACTGTTTTAATAGTTTGTACTGGTGGGGTGCGATGTGAAAAAGCATCCGGGCTATTAGTACAACAAGGTTTTAAAGATGTATATCAATTAGATGGTGGTATAGTTTCATATATGGAACAATTTCCAGGGCAAGCATTTGAGGGTTCACTATATGTTTTTGATAAAAGAACATTGATCACCTATGATGACCCTGCTAATCACACAGTAATTGGTAAGTGTGATTTTTGTGATACATCTACCGAAACATATTATGATTGCAACTATCCTATTTGTCATTCACAATTTTTAGCATGTAATGATTGCATAGAAAAATCAGGTGGTTTTTGTAAAACATATTGTGAGAAGAAATTTAGTAATGTTACAACTTAATATGAAAAATGAATTTGGTACATTGTATGTTGTAGGAACTCCAATAGGGAATATGGAGGATATTACTATTCGTGCGATAAGAATTCTCAAAGAAGTAGATTTAGTACTGTGTGAAGACACACGAACAACAGGAAAATTGTTAGCAAAATATGAAATAAAAAACAAAACTGCAAGCTATAATGCCCATAGTACAAAAAATAAAGAAAATAAAATAATAGAATTATTAGAGAATCGTCAAAATATTGCATTGGTCTCTGATGCTGGAACACCATGTATATCCGACCCTGGGTCACTAATAATTTCATATATTCGTGAAAATTATAAGGATATTAAAATAGTTCCAATACCCGGAGCATCAGCCGTAATTTCGGCAGTATCAGTATCTGGAATGTTTGGGAATCAATTTAGTTTTATGGGTTTTGTACCACACAAAAAAGGCCGAGAAAGCTTTTTTAAAGATATTTTAATATCTAAGATTCCTGTAGTTTTTTATGAATCATGTCATAGAATAGTAAATACATTAAACTATTTTAATAAAAATAATCCTGATACAAAAATAATGATAGCTCGCGAATTAACAAAAATGTTTGAAACTATACATATAGATAAAGCGAAATTTCATTTGGAAAATATATTGCAAAATCCCAAAGAATTAAAAGGGGAATTTACAATAATTGTATTTCCAAAATGAAAGAGCACAAAATCCATCATTTAATTGCTATTTCTGGTTTTGTTTTAATAGGGGTATTTTTTATATTTGGAACATTATATTCAAAAAAGACAGAGATTAAAATAATAAAACAAGAACAAAAAGATATTTTAGAATTAAATAAAAAATATATAACAAAACCAATTCATGTCAAAGGGATTTATATGAGCTCTTGGGTGGCTGGAACAAAATCCGTTCGAGATAATTTAACTATTTTGATATATAAAACAGAAATCAATAGTGTTGTTATTGATTTTAAAGATTCAACTGGAATAGTCTCTATCCCAGCACAAATCGATGCGACTATTGATAGAAAAAATGCACAATCAAATAGAGTCATTAATTTAAAAGATTATATACAAGAGCTACATGATAATGATGTATATGTTATAGCGCGTATTGCTTGCTTTCAAGATCCTATTTATTCTAAAAATCATATTAATGGATCTGTCCAAAATCTTAATGGGTCTTTGTGGGTAGACAAACATAACCTCTCTTGGGTTGACCCTGCAAATAAAGATTTTCAAAAATATATTTTAGATTTATCTATTGAGGCATATGATTTAGGATTTGATGAAATTAATCTCGATTATATAAGATATCCCACAGACGGCAGTATCCATAAAGTTTTTCCTATTAGTATGGAAAATAGTCAACAAAATGTTATAAAACAATTTGTAATTTATATGCATGATAATTTGAAAAATAAAAATATACCATTATCGATAAGTGTTTTTGGTCAAATTGTTAGCGATAAAAATGATATGGGTATTGGCCAATATTATGAAGATTTGCTTCCATATGTTGATTCTATTTCACCAATGATATATCCTTCACATTTTTACAAAGGTTATAAAGATTTAATAAATCCAGAAAAATCACCATATGATACAATTTATTTTTCTTTAAAAGATGCCATATATCGTCGAGATCTTTTAGGTGTAGATACGGAAATCAGGCCATGGTTACAAGATTTTAGCTTGGCTGTGTCATATAATGAAAAAGAAGTAGAAGCACAAATTAAAGCTGCAAATGACCTGGGGATTTATTCATTTTTACTTTGGGATCCTAAAAATCATTATACAGAAGAAGCTTTAAAAGTAGAGTTTAATTAAACTAGAAAACGATATATCTGTGTGCTATAATAGCAATATGAATTCATCAAAAAGAACTATTTCATATATTGGG
>MFUO01000013.1:0-12127 GCA_001786995.1 Candidatus Nomurabacteria bacterium RIFCSPLOWO2_01_FULL_33_17
GACCGTGTTCCGAAGAATTTATATACTAAAAAATCCGGTGGCGAAATTATTACTATCTTAGAATGTGTTGACGAGCAAGATGAAGCTCGAATGATAGTTGAAAAAACAAAAGATGCAATTGCAAGTGGAGTACCAATAGATGAGATTGCAGTATTGTATCGCGCTAATTTTCAATCACGAGTATTGGAAGAATATTTTGTGCATAGTGGTATACCATACATTATGGTTGGGACACGGTTTTTTGATAGAAAAGAAGTTAAAGATGTTTTGGCATTTATCAGGTGTGCGATGAATAATAAATCATTACCGGATTTAACTCGGGCAGTAAATGCAGTATCTCGGGGGATTGGTAAAGTTACTTTTTCGAAAATGATTACAGATGAGCGCAATGAATTATCCGGTAAAGCATTGTTGTCGGTTAATAAATTTTATGAAACGTTGGAAAATATTCGTGTCGCAATTGATCACAAACCTGTTAGCGCTGTTTTGATTTATACTATTGCCGAATCCGGTATTGAGCGAGCCTTGAAAGATGAAGGTATTGTTGGTCTTGAAAGATTGGAGAACATTAAAGAATTAGTTTCTTTGGCATTAAATTACGACCAGTATGCTGATGATGGCATGATGTTGTTTCTTGAGCATGCGGCACTTTATGAAAGTGATGTTGTAAATGTTAATAAAACCCAAGGCGTTAGACTAATGACAGTTCATAGTGCAAAAGGTCTTGAATGGGATACTGTAATAGTTGCAGGACTTGAACAAGATTTGTTTCCGCATGCTGGAATGGGTGGATCTGATAAACAAAATCGTGAAGAAGAAAGAAGATTAATGTATGTAGCAGTTACGCGTGCAAAAAGAAAGCTTTATTTGTCTTATGCCCAACTGCGCACAATTTTTGGCCAAAAGCGCGTCGAAGCCCCAAGCGAATTCCTGTACGACATCCCTGAAAACCTAAAAGAAATCACCCAATCTTGGAATTCTGGAAATGAGAGGGTGGTGTATTTGGATTAGTGGTATGGTATAATTTATTTATGGAACCACAAAATATAGATCCAGGAATTAGCCAAATTACAAAAACAAAAGAATTTAAGAAACCTAATACAATACTTGTGTTCATTGTTATACTTCTTCTTTTATTACTATCCATTGGTATATATTTTGTTTTTTTTCATAAAATTAAAAATAATACTTATATGCCTAATGGTACATTTGTTTTAAAAGATATTACGCTTACTCCACCAAAAGAAGATCCTCTTTGTGACGATGTTTTTTCTGGCAAAAATTCATCAGACGAACTAGCGGATAAATGTTTTGCTCTTATGATTGAAATTACTGATTATGAAAATTTAAATGCTACAAAAATGTTTAACTACGTTCCAGTCAAAAGGGATTTAAATGATCAGATTGTAGCTACTGTTCAAAAATTTCTAAAAGATAACGGGTATTATAAAGGTGAAATTAATGGCAACTATGATGACTTAACTCAAGTCTCAATTGAGCAGTATAGATTTTTATCAGGAACATCAGTACTTCCACTTACTCCCGGCTTAAATTCTAAACTTCTTTACGATATCGCAAGAAGAATAAGACCACTTGAAGCCAAGGAAATAATTGTTTTGTCGCCACTTCCAGGAGCAAAAGTTGAATCAGGAAAAGAGATTATTTTGGAGATAGGATATGGTCCTTTGGTTAAATCTTTAAAAATAGATTCCCCTGGATTTGATTCTGAGTATCGTGATTATATATATAATATAGAAAATCCAAAAACAAAGGGTGGTATTGTTAATGTGATAATTAAAACAGATTTAGCTCCTTATAATTTTGGTATTGATGATGTAGCGGTTTCAGTTATTGAAAAAGAAAACCAACCAGGTAGATCTTTTTCTATTGGCACAAATGCTGATACAAGATTTGATTTTTATACAAACAAAAAGCCATCTAATATTGAAAATCAAGAACCAAACGAAACATATACTTTAAATATTACTGATAAAAATAAACCAGTTTCAGAAATGATGATTCCAACAGCTATCGCTAAACCTATAAGCTTCCTTGCGGTATTTTTAAATCCTGATGGAAAATCATTCATTAGTAATGAAATTGTGCCTGTTGTAGAAAATACCAATATTGCTGAAATTATTCCACAAGAAAGTTTTTCAGGAAATACAGTGGAAGGATACTCTTTTGGATATCAGTTAAAACCAAAAAGCGTTGGCAAAACAAAGCTAACGATAACTTTTAATGGTTTTACTAAGTCCTTTTCAGTAATTGTAGAGTAAATATATTGTATATAATTTTATGAAAAAATATTTACCGCACATTTTACTAAGTATTTATTTGATTGAAGCAATTGTTGCGGGGATTAACCCGTATTCGAGGAGTGTATGGTTTGCGGAAAATATCCCTATAATATTGCTCGTTTTATTTATTGTGATTTTGTATAAAAGGGGTGTAAGATTTTCGAATACTGCATACATACTAATGTTCATTCTGCCATTTTGGCATACAATTGGCGGGCACTACACATTTGAGCGTGTGCCTTTTGATTTTTTTAATAATCTTTTTGGCTATAGCCGAAATATGTTCGACCGTATTGGGCACTTTACTGTGGGATTCTATGCACTGCCTATCATTGAGTATTTGGTAAGTCGAGGATTGGTTGCAAAGCGCGCAATTGCTGTGACATACGCAATATTTGCAATTGCATTTGTGGCAGTATTCTACGAATGGACAGAATGGTGGTATGCAGAACTTTATGGTGGGGAAAGTGGCCTTGCCTTCCTCGGCTCCCAAGGCGACATTTGGGACGCACAAAAAGACATGCTTCTAGATACCCTCGGTGCTGTTGCAATCTCTATTTTTTATTTGATTTCCAAGAAAAAATAAATGTAGTATAATAATACTATTAATAACATAGTATATAAATGTATGTCTAAATTAGAAAGTACAACTGGAACAGGACATGGGTTAAAAGGTGATGCATTAGAGCAAGAACTTCAAAAAGCTGAAGCAGAGTTGGGTATAAATACTCCTCTAAAAAAAGAAGCTGAAAATATATATGTAGGTCCAAATCAAGAGCAAGTTTCAGAGATTATAAATAAAACTGAAAAGATAGAAAAATACATAAAAACTCCCGAAGAAATTGCAGAAGATGAAAAATTAACCCAAAAATCAATTGATGAAATAAAAGAGAAGATAATAAAACTTTCTCCAATGGTAGATTCCGAGGATGTTCCTGTTATTGGTGAAAAAGTGGAAAAATATAGAGTTCTTGAAGGTCAAGTTAGAACTCAGATAAATAATCTTATTGAAAATTCTGAAACAAAAGATGATAAAGAGGTTTTTCATAAAATGATTCAAAATTTAGATACTTTTAAACAACGAATAAAAGAGGCTAGAGAAAGTTTTGCTTTTGAAACTAAGAAATTTCCGTCTATTGAAAATATGAATAATTCTTCTAAATGGTGGAGTCAAGATAGTTTTTTAAGTGATACTTTAAAAAATGGGGAAAATGGAAAGACTGTTTCCAATACTTTAGTATATCTTGATAAACTTAGCCCTGAACAGCAAGAAAAAATTATGAAAGCGTTTGATTTTAATCCCGATATAAAAATGGAGGATAGATTTGAGATATATAATAGAAACGAAAAATCATTTTTCAAAAGTTCTGTTAAATCAGGTAAAAAACATTCATTCATTGTACCAAGTCCTGCATTGGAATATCCTGGGATTTTTTTAAAGTCTAAAAATTACAATGGGCATGGATCCCCAGATCAAACTTCCATTGTATTAGGCAAAAAATTAATTGAAGAGCTTTTTAAGGAAAACATATAATTAATATATGGAAATACAAAATATCAATCAGGAAACAGTTTTACCAAATAACATAACGGAATTTAAAAAGTCTAAAGTAATCATTGTTTTGGCTTGGATTCAAGTTATTACACTTGTTATAATTATCTTAGGAAGTTTCATCGAAATTATTTTTTCAGATGATTATTCTTTTAATCCTGTTTTACTTTTAGTTTTAATAGGACCCATATTTGGTTTTATTGTAATTTTTACCAAAAAATCCTTAGTTTATAAAATTAGTACTATAATTTTAATTATTTATTTTATGATTCAAATTTTTGGTTTTGTTAAGTCATTTCTTTATATTAAAAATTCCTACGGTCAAGACTACCAACAGACTACCGAGATTCCAACAATAAAGAAGAATCAATGATTTTTTTATTTGTATGTGTTAATTGTAAAACTTTCTATAAAAAATATGTTATGATTAAGTCATAAAAGTAAATTTATTAAGATATGAACAAAAAAATAAAAAACACGGTTACTTTGTTTGAAGGGCAAAATATAAGAAGAGAATGGGATGGCGAAAACGAGCTTTGGTATTTCTCTGTGGTTGATATTGTAAAAGCTCTTACGGAGCAATCAGATTTTCAAACAGCTCGAAATTATTGGAAAGTTTTAAAACACAGGCTTATTGGTGAAGGGAGCGAACTGGTTACAAAATGTAACCAGTTGAAAATGGTAGCTGATGACGGCAAAATGAGAGAGACTGATGTACTTGATACCGAAAACATACTTCGCTTGGTACAATCCGTCCCAAGTCCAAAAGCGGAACCTTTTAAGCTTTGGCTTGCAAAAGTCGGCTATGAAAGATTAGAAGAAACAGCTGACCCAGAAATTGGTATACACAGGGCTCTTAAGACGTATTTACAAAAAGGCTACAGTCAAAATTGGATTAACCAAAGATTAAAAAGTATTGAAATTCGTAAAGACTTAACAGATGAATGGGAAAATAGAGGGGTTAAAGAAGGAATAGAATTTGCGATATTAACAAATGAAATTACAAAAGCTTGGACGGGGTTAACCACAAAAGAATATAAGAATCTTAAAGGTATAAAAAAAGAAAACTTACGAGACAATATGACCAATATGGAATTAGTTTTAAACATGCTTGCCGAAACCACAACCACTGAAATATCAAAGAATCGTAAGCCTAAAAATTTTGATGAGAATAAAAAAGTAGCTCATGAGGGAGGGAAAATTGCCGGTAATGCAAGAACTGAAATAGAATCAAAAACAAATCGTAAAGTTGTAACTCCCGCTAATTTTAAAAATATAATAAAGAAATTAAAAAGTAAATAAATTATATGAGAATGAAGAAATCTTTAGGGCTAAAAAAATTTTCAGAAAAAAATTTCTCGTCCGAGACTTCTTTTAATAAAAAGAAGTCTTTAGGGCAGAATTTTTTGAAGTCTGAGAAGGCGGTGAGGCAGATTGTAGAAGCTGGGGAGTTGGGAGTATCTGTAAAACAAGGAAAACAAGAGACAGTTTTGGAAATTGGGCCTGGGATGGGGGTTTTGACGAGCGCCCTTTTGGAAAAGGGCGCTCGTGTGATTGCTATTGAAAAAGATGACCGTTTGATTATTCCATTGTCTATCAAGTTTCACAAAGAAATTAAATCTGGGCAATTTGTCTTAATTCATGGAGATGTACTGGATTTTGTAGGTAAAGATGCAATGTTACCAAGTTTAGTAAATCTTTTAAGCAGTACTCAAGTTGCGCAAGAACCGTTCTTACGCAAAGAAAATAACAAGAAAATTAACAAGAACTCTCCTTATGAGAATAGCAAAGACGGTCCTTACGAAAATAATGGTTACAAGCTTATAGCCAATATTCCGTACTATATAACAGGAGAAATTATAGAACGATTTCATACTATAGAGAATCAACCCAAGACTATTGTTATTTTAGTCCAAAAAGAAGTTGCCCAAAGAATAGTTACTAAATCTGCACCCGGTTTAGAAAAAGGTATAGGGAAAGCCAATTCTTATATTAAAGACAGACAAGGTAAAGAAAGCATATTGTCTATCGCTGTTAAAATGTATGGGAATCCCAAAATTGTGTCCATTGTTCCCATGGGGGCTTTTGTCCCTGCACCAAATGTTGATTCGGCAATTTTATCTATCAATAATATAAAGCATTTTGGGACACAAAAACAAGAAAAAGAGTTTTTCACAATACTACGGGCATCTTTTGCTCATAAAAGAAAATATATGCTTTCAAATATAAAAACCCTGCCAATAAATATTCAAAAAAGAGTTATGGAAGTTTTGATTAAATATAAATACCCAGAATCTATCCGTGCCGAAGATATCCCTGTTGCAATTTGGAAAGATATAGTATAATTGATTTATGTCATTTAAAGACTATTTACCCAGCCAAATATTTAGAAAAAGATTACTTGCCGTAGTTATTATTGTTGCTGTAGTTATTGTAATAATTTTTGGTATTAAATTAATTGGTAAAGGTATAAAAGAAATTAAAATTCGTAAACAAATTAAAAACTTACCTATAGAACTTCAAGCTGAAGCACGGACAATGACACTGGGTGAACTTCAAACAAAAGATTCTAACGGAAATGCAATTCCCGATTGGGAAGAAAGACTTTTTGGGCTTGATCCATCAGGAAATGGAGAAGAAAATAAACAAATCATTCTTTCTAAAAAAGCCCAACTTCGTATTGAGAATGGAATTACAGAAGATGAAGATAATACAAATCCTAAAACAGAAACCGAAAAATTTGCTAAAGATTTCATTTCATTAGTCATGAGTCTTGAAGGTTCAAATGCTTTGACTGATGATGCATTAAATAATATTTCAAATGCGGCGGGAGACAGTTTGTCTGATTATAATTTACCCGATGTTTTGTCATCTTGGGATGTAAAAACTGTGGATAATAGTGTAGTTAGTCGTGATAAATATGTAAATGCATTACTTTCTGAATTAGTAAAAATAACAGATTCAAATGGCAATGATGAGCTTACTATTATATTTGGTGCAATAGAAAATGAAAAAGATGCTGAAATTATAATTTCACCTATTATAAAAACTTATAAACAATCTACTGAAGAATTAAAAACTGTATTTGTACCAAAAACATTTTTGAATCAACATTTGGCTATTGTAAATAGTCTTTCACATATTGCAACTGCATTGGAAAATATGAAATATGTTTCTACCGACCCAGCACGAGCTACAAAAGGTATCATGCAATACCAAGTTTATTCTGAAACATTAGATAATGCGATACAAGAGATACAAGCCAAATATTAATATGGTATAATTTAGTAATATATGAAAAAATCTCACTTCTTTAAATCCATCTCATATTTTATTGTATTTTCTTTTTTTGTTTATCCAATATCTAGTTTTGCTATTACTATTGCCAATGATCCATATAATTCTACAGAAGATGATTCTTCAAGTTATAAATCAACATCTGGTAATTATAGTGGTGTTGCGGATATAGGTAAAGCAACTAAAGACCCTGCAGCAAAAGCTGCACTAACATCATGTAATAAAGCTGTCCCTGCAGCCCAACGAGCATTGCTTGGTTTGCAATATGCTAAACAAGATCCTACTCGCAACGATACACTTTTAACAATTTTTAATAATATACCAGCATTAATTGGTGGAGCAAGTGCTGTAGGTAGTACTTGGGTTAAAAATCCAAAATATGTATCTGAAGAAGAAACAAGTAGATTAAAAGAATTAGGTGCTTGGGATGGAAGTCAAAAATCAGAAAGTAAATTTATTACAAATCCTGCTGTTAAAAAAGAATGGAAAAATTATGGTAGTAATGCAGCAAATGTTGCAACATTTGGAATATCTGGTAAAAATCAAGCTAAAAAAGCCGAAGCTGCAGGTGACACTGCCAGATTACAAGAATTAGCCGAACAGGAAACATTTCGTACAGAATGTCTTGATAGTATAAAAATTTCTATAGCTAAAAATTTACTAGACCGTGGAACTGTCGAAATGGTTAGTCTAATCCAAACCGGGAATTTCGGTGACCCTATGTATGTGACCGATGGAGAGCAATGGTATAAAGATATGCAAAACCGAACAATTGTAGATGTTTTTGGGGTTGATTTAAATGCTATTTCAAGTGGAAATAATTTATCAAATCCATATGCAAAGAGTACTATAAAAAATCTCATTAATAGCTCAAGAGGAGATACTTTTCAAGAAAAAAGTTATTATACTTTGGGGTCTACTTTATTAAATATTCAAAATAGATATGGTACTGGTACAGGCGTTAACAATATTAGGGGAGATATAAATTCAGCATACAATAGAGCAAAATCTGAAGAAGATATAAGAAAAGAAAAAGAAGCAGTACAAGCTTTTAATAATGATTTTAATGCTGGTGGTTGGGATGCATGGCTTGCATTAACACAAAATCAAGCAAACAATCCAATTGGTTATTCAATTTTGGCAAGTGAAGAATTATCTAAAAAACAAGCTGAGAAAGAAAAAGCTTTTCAGGCAGAAAACAGTAATCAACTTCTTAGTAAAAAAGTTTGTACTTCATACTATGTAGATAGTGATGGTAAACCTATAAGTAATAATAATACAAATAGAGAATTAGATTTTGCTAAAATTGTAAATAGAAAAAATATAAAAATAAATCCCAATGATCCAAAAGCTTGCTTGAAAAGTGAAGTTGTTACACCTGGTTCGTTAATTACCGAAAGAATGAAATGGTTTGTAACTAGTGACATACGCCAAGCCGAATTGGCAGATAAATTTAACAGTTCAATCTCTACAATTCTTACAGCTTCAATTAACAAAGCCACACAAATTGGTCTTGATGAAATCAAATATAAACTTTCTTCTAGATGGAATCCAGATAGTTTTTCTTCAGCATTAGGACGATATGCAGCGAATAGGTCTAATTTTTTGAATGGTGGAAATAAATCCAGAGTTAGCTATCAGGGCGTAAATTATGAATTATTCCTTGATACAAATAGCTCTTTTTGGAAATCTGATTTTGATTTAGAAAGAGATCTCAATGATGTTCAAATTGGTTGCGAAATTAATAAAGGTCTTTATACAACACAAAAAGAATATGTAGATGAACTAGAATATATGATAGATGGGACTGTTAGCCCACTTCCACAAGTTATTCCTTATGTTGCATTGTTGGATATGTGTGTACCTGGGCCAACCCCAGCTTGGCAAGAATTATCTGATCCATTTTTTGCTGAATATATTGATGTAGTTTCCGAGCAAAATCCAGATAAATTAAAATCACCTGATTTGGCTTTTACAAAGATTAACAAACTTTTAGCAAAAAAAGAAAAGAATTCTGGTACGATGGCAACCGTTGGAGCATTAACAAGTTCAATTAGTTCTGTATTACCACCACCAGCAAATGGTATTGGTATGATAGTTGGTGCTGGTTTAAATATAGGTTCGGCAATAATTAAAAATAAAAAAATTGATGGGTTGACTCCATCAGCGTATAGTTCAGCAATTAATGCATTTCAACAAATTGTACCTCAAGTAATGGAAGAAGAAACTTATAAGAATAAAGATAAAGAAATAGAAGCTACAATCAAAGCTTATGAAGGTTATATAGATTATATTTATACTACATATTCAGACGAAAATAATATACCAGTAGCTGGCAAGGCTCGACCTGTAATTGGTAATTTGATGGAGAAGAATGAAAATGTAAATGCAACTATCGAGGCTTATAATGCAGAATATCCAAGAGCTTTGGCAACATTAAAAGAATTAGAAAGTATTAAAAAAGAAGTTGATGCAATTTATGCTACTGCACGAAAAAGAATGTCTACAAAATATCCAGATACAGTAGATACAACAAGTAAAACTAGTGGAAAATTAATGAAATGGAGTGATTTACCAGAGGCTTGTACACAATCTTGTATAGCTGTTAAACAAAAGATAGAAAAGCCAGACTATAATGAAGTTCAAGCTATTTTAAAGGGTCTTAAATTAACTAATGGTGCATGGGGTAGTGGTAAATCTTTACGACAATTACATGATGAGATGATTTTAAGAATTGGTAATATGAAGATAGAAAATAGTCCATTAGATCCAGGTGGTGTTCAACCAGAATCAGGTTCTACTGGTGGAGTCAAAACAGGAACAGGAGTATCTGGTGATCCAAGAGACCAATTATTCCAAAATATAAAAGGTGGTGTATATACTGGGGGTGTTAACAATCCTATTGATCCAGGTGGTGTTATAAATCCATCTGATATTGGTGTATATACTGATAGTAGTAATGGTTCAACTATTGGTTCACAATAATTATTATGACAAATTTTAAATTCACACCAAAACTCGCATTTGCAATTATCCTTGTAATAGTATTTATTACAGGAGTAGTTTTGTTATTACGGACATCAAATAATGTTTCAAAAAATGGTGATATTCCTGAAAAAAGCCTACTTTCTTTTTTTGGAGAAAGAAAAAATAAACCATTAGATGAAACAACAGTTGCAGGTGCAATTGATAAATCTGGTAGTGGTGGAAGTGGGAATAAAGATGATCAAATTATTGGTACTTGTTTTGATGGTATAAAAAATAGTGATGAAACAAGTATAGATATTGGTGGCCGATGTATAGATATTACAGGCCAAGGTAGTGGGTCGGGTGCTCTAGGAAAAGGATCCTTATCTTTAAAACCAATTGGTTCAAATGGATCTGGTGGTTCAGGTTCTTCCGGGTCAGGTGGCAGTGGTGGAAATGGTGGTACAGGTGGCAGTGGTGGTGGAACTGGTGGTACAGGGTTTGGTAATGATCCTGGTACAGGATATCCCCAAACAGATCCCGGATATGTTATAAAAACAATTGATGAAGTAGAATCTTTTGTTCCAATAAATTGTACACCAAAGCCAATAGAGTTTACAGAAGAAGAAATAGGTAAATTAAAAAAATTAGAGCAAAGATTTAATAAAGTCGCTGCTGAAATTCGTACACAACAAGATGTGGATACACTGGTACAAACAAGACAAAATTATTATGATTATTTATCATCCGACTATCGTGTAGATTCAAGAAAAGATGGTACAGGAGTTGTAGAGTTAACAAAACAATGTGTTGCCGAGCGTGCCAAAGTAGCTGCAGCATTACCACCAGTTGTTTTATCAAAAGCATTAAAAACAACTGCAACACCAGATGGAACAGTAATTACAACAGGTGATGGAACAGTAATTATTGATTCAACAGCAGCATCTACAGATGATGGAATAGTTGGTGGAGTATATGATGGAGCATTAGCATGGGTAAATCAATATGAATGGTATGGCCGTCCAATGGGTATGCGCCTAAATCCATTTTTACCATGGGAGATGGTTGAGACATTATTAAATACAAAAGGTCCAGTAAAAGATCTTTTGGATTATGAAAAATCTTCAATGACAAAAGAATTAGCAGATTTACATATCTCTATTTTTACTACTTTACCAAATCAAATTAATCAATTAACAACAGATAAAAAAACATTAACAAATCAAATTGTTGGTATAAATCCTGAAATTCTTGCTGTTCAATTACAAATTGATAGAATAAAGAAAATTATAAAAATGTTACCCAATGGTAATTCTAAAACAACATTACAAAAGACTCTTGCTGGTTTAGAAGATCACATTCTACGAAACACAGTCTTAGACCCAAAAGCAAAGGAGGAAATTGTTTCTAAGATAAGTGATATAAATGAAGAAATAAAATCACTTTCTATTCAATTAAGTGATTCAAAAAACAGAAGAGAAAGACTACTTGTATTATTAGATCAAGCTAACAAAGATCCATTTTCTTATCTTGTTAATAATATGTCATATGTTGGTAGTGAAATGGTTGGTTATAAAGAAACTGAAGTTAGTCGTAAAAATGGTATCTATTATAATGTTCGTAGTATATTTTGGAATTTTTTTACATGGAATGATGGTCCTGGTATTTTAGATAAAATGTGGGGGGGAGATAGAAGCGGAACACTTGTTGATGAATTAAATAATGCTTCTGATAATAATCCATTGAAAAAAGAAGGATTTGGTAATCCATGTACATGGTATGGGAATTTCAATGGAAAACAAAAAGTCTGGGATGATAATCTTGGTTTTTATAGATGTTACGAAGAATACTATCCTATTCAAGACCTTGAGCGTGTATTAGGTATTTGGTAACATATTTGAGTATAAAAATGGGGCTAAATTTATTAAAAATAAATTTAGCCCCATTAAACTTGTATTTTACTTATATTATGCTATGATAGCCAGATATGAATACAGGGAATATAGTGCTT
>MFUO01000013.1:12139-26361 GCA_001786995.1 Candidatus Nomurabacteria bacterium RIFCSPLOWO2_01_FULL_33_17
CTTGAATCTCGAAAAAAGCTTGATTTTGCATCAGGTGATACTGTTCGCGTCCAAACAAAAATTATAGAAAAAGGCAAAACTCGCCTTCAGGCTTTCGAAGGATTGGTTTTAGCTCGTAAACATGGTGCATCCCAAGGAGCTAGTTTTACTGTTCGAAAAGTTACAAGTGGAGTTGGTGTAGAGAGAATTTTCCCATTATATAGCCCAATGATTGAATCTATAGAAGTTACCAAGCATGCTCGTACTCGTCGTAGTAAACTTTATTATATTCGTGACAAAGCTGTTAAAGATGTTCGTAAGCGTCTTAAAAAAGCTAAAATCGAATCAAATGAAGAAACTGTAGAAACAAATCAAGAATCTTCAGAATAAATTAGATGTTAATAAGTAGCCCCTCGTATCCTCGACGGGCTACTTATATGGTATAATAGTTTATATGAAAAAAATATATTTTGTCCCATTTTTATTATTAGCCCTTATTATAAGTTCTGGTGTTTCTTTTGCAGCAACACAATACAAAAAACCTGCAAATCTTAATTGCAAATTAGCTCAAAATGCAACAAATGAATGGTGTGACATGGAAAATGGTCCAATGGATGATGAAGAAGAATTTTTAGAAGAGGAAGAATCATCGTGTGATCCATTCTTTGCAGTAGTTCCAAAATATAAAGCATATTCTGCTAAATATATTCCAGATACAAAAATACTTCAAGAACTTTTGAATTCAGATAATGAAAAAGCTCTTTTAAAAGTTGATGGACTTTGGGGGAATAAAACAGATAAAGAATTTAGAGCTTTTCAAAAAAGAAATGAAATAAAAGTAACGGGTAAAATTGATACAGCAACACTTGATTTCTTGATGGAAAATTATTGTGATGCAAATATTGGTGGAATAGGAGATGAAGAAGAAATAGGATAAAAATAAATAAAATCCCCATATGGGGATTTTGTGTTTTGTGCTCGGGGGGAGACTTGAACTCCCACGCCTTGCGGCATACGAACCTCAATCGTACATGGTTACCAATTACATCACCCGAGCATCTGTGCATTATACACAGTAAAATCCTTTTTTCAAATTAACATTGTGTTATACTTTATATAATGATAACCGAACAAATTATAACTTATATTAAAGATCAAATTACTCGTGGAATATCTCGCGAGAAAATTCGTGGGAATTTAATTTCTGCTGGTTGGGAAGAAACTGATATTCAACAAGCTTTTTCTTTTGCTCAACCGAATGGTGAAAATGCTGCTCTTAAAATCGCCCCAGCTTTTGCAGTTGTTGACCCAGTAGCCCGCGAAGTATCTGTTGATAAAACTGAATTAGTAAAAGATGACAAACCTTTTATTCCAATTCTAAAAAAAGACAATGAAGTTAAATCAAGTTATAAGCCTGAAGAGCATGCTGATGAAAAAATAGCAGTGATGAAGCATGTTGAGCCAGTAATTAACACACAGCCTGTATCACCTATAGCATCTACAGCGCCAGCCAGCATTCTTGTTACTCGAACTGCTCCAAAAGTCGCTACAAATACATTTGGCGATGAAGGTGAAATTCACAAACCAAAAATGTCTTCAGTTTTAAAAAGTCTGGCATTGTTTCTAACGATTGTTTTGATAGTGGGAAATGTATTTTTGTGGCTATTTGTTATGCCAAAGATTGATAAACAAAATCAAGAAAAAAATACTGCATTAAACACACAAAACGAGCTTGATAATGCTGTTGCCCAAAATCCTCGTCAAATAGCGAATGTGGAAAATGAAGAAACAAATTCAATAGCACCCTTTGGTAATACTGGCAGTACAAATACAGTAGAAGTTTTAAAACAACCAAGTTTGTTGTTCAAAAATGGCGCTGATGCATACTTTGTAAAATATAATACATATGGCTCGGTAGCGATGTCACTGGGGTCTTGTGGGGCATCTTCAACAGTCTTTTCTGACACTATGGTAAAATCTGCATTGTCAGAAATGACCGGATTAACTAAAAATATTCCACAATGTTCGCTCGCAACCGACGACACAGTAAAGAAAAATCGTATGACACAATATCTTGTATATGTTCCAATGGATAAAGGTGGCTACTGTATAGACAATACCGGCGCCGCGATTGTTGTAACTAAAAAACCTACTACAATATCTTGCGTTAGCGGACTATAAAAATTTTATTTGAGAAAAGTAAATAATATGTTATATTCCTATAGTGTTATATGGGGATTATGGTGTAACGGTTAACACTGTATCTTGTTAATATCCACAGTTGGTTTTGTTTACATATGATGTATTTTTTGTTAGAATTAAATAATGCCAGATGTAAATTGTAAGATATGTAATAAAATATTTTATGCAAAACCTTTTTGGTTAGCAAAAGGTTATGGAGTTTATTGTTCAAAAGAATGCCATTATTCTGGCATAAGAAAAGGTAAAAAGATGCCTTGTGATATATGTGGGAAAGAAACATATAAACAATTGAAGCAATTAGAAAACTCAAAAAGTGGTAAATTTTTTTGCAACAAATCTTGTCAAACAGTTTGGCGTAATCAAGAATTTATAGGTTCAAAGCATGCAAACTGGAAAACAGGTCGACATGCTTATAGAAGTGTACTTTCAAGAAATAAGATTAATAAAATATGTACATTATGCAAAACAAAAGACACAAGAGTGCTTGCTGTGCACCATATAGATAAAAATCGAACAAATAATACGGTTAGTAATCTTGCTTGGTTATGTCACAATTGTCACCATCTTGTACACCACCACAAGAATGAGACTGAAAAATTTAATAAAATGTTAGTAGTTGCAAAATAACAAAGATTAGCTTTGTTCATATGGTGTCTATAGTTTAGTGGCAAAACTTCGGTTTGTGGAACCGATATCGAGAGTTCGATTCTCTCTAGACACCCCAGAAACAAAAAAATCCCCTTAGGGGATTTTTTTTAAGCTTTTATAAGTCCGGCTTTTTTGAGAGTTGCGTATGCGCCGTTTTTTGTGATTGTGCGTAGGCCAGAAGTAGAAACTTCGATACGAATAGATTTGCCAAGCTCAGGTACAAAAACCTTCTTTTTTTGGAGATTTGGGTATTGTCGGCGTGAACCGGTAGGAGTATATTTGGTCGCACGCACGCGGTTGGAATATCCGCCAGCGATACGAGATGTTTTTTTTGTGATTGCGCAGGTTTTTGCCATATAATGATTGATTTAAATTACTTTTGCATGGTATCATAAAGAATATGGATACGCAAGTCGACAAAATTTTCTATTTTTTAGTTCTCATCTTTTCTATTGTTATTCATGAATTGGCACATGGTTATGCAGCACTTTATTATGGTGATACAACAGCCAAAGATGCAGGGCGTTTGACACTAAACCCGATAAAACATATTGATCCAGTTGGTTCTATTATTGTGCCAGTTTTTTTATTTATTATAGGATCTCCATATATGGTTGGTTGGGCTAAACCTGTACCATATAATCCTATGAATTTGCGAAATGAAAAACTTGGAACCCGCGCTGTAGCCTTTGCCGGGATTCTTGCAAATTTATTAATCGTTCTTATTTTCACTTTACTTATAAAATTTGGTTCATCATTTATGTCTGTCCAAATGATTCAAATGTCGGCTCTTATTGTATTAGTTAATTTAGTTTTAGCATTATTTAATATCTTACCTATTCCACCTCTTGATGGATCAAAAATTTTAGCTAGCTTTGGAACAGCGAAAATGCGAGAAATGGTAGAATATCCCCGGGGTGCAACAATGATAGGGTTTTTTATTGTAGCTATATTTTTATGGCATTTTCTTTCACCGTATGTTTTTAATGTATTTAATTTTTTGATTAAATAGAATTATGAAAAAGTTTTTACTCACATTTATTTTTTTATTTATTTTTACACCTTTTGCGTATTCAGCAACGGTTGGAACTATTAGTACAACAAATAAATATGCAAAAATTTATGCTGGAGAAAATGCTGGTACACAAATTAATTTTCGTCCCAATGATACAGCTAGTGTCCAAGCTATAGAGGTTCACAATGATCGAATCAGGGGCTATGCGTGGGGGCAAGCGACTGGCTGGATAGTATTTTCTTGTGAAGATACAGCCAATGCGTGTACGGATGGGGAATTCAAAGTTGCCAATGATGGTAATGGAAATTTATCAGGCTATGCTTGGGGGCAAGCAACCGGCTGGATATCTTTTTCTTGTTCTAACTCTACATCTAATTGTTCAACTGGTGCTGGGTCTTGGGGTGTATCAATTACATCAGGTCAATTTTCAGGCTATGCTTGGTCCCAAAATTTTGGCTACATTCAATTTAATTGTAATGTCAGTGGCGCATGTTTATCAACTGACTGGGCACCAACTAGTTCCACACAACAAGGCGGGGCAGTATTGTTACCACAATATCTAGAAGCTTTAAATATTTTATATCGTGGTCCACAAAATTTATTACCTGTTGAAGAAATAGTCCCAGATAAAAATATAGAGACAATAGATACTCAAAAAAAAGATACAGAACAAGTGATAAAAGATCAAACAAAAAATCAAATAAAAAATAAAACAGAAAAGACAGAATTATCTAAGACTATTCCTAAAAAAGATCCTATAAAAATTAATGATAAATTTGTGTTTCAACTTTTAAATCCACAGCCTGATTCTATTCCGCCATTAGTAAAAAAAGAAAATTTTACTAATTTTGATTCTATAGATTATGATAATAAAATCAATAAAGCAAATATATATGCTATGTTTAATAGCAATATAATTGAAACCTTGAATAAAGTTAAAGAAAATAAAGTTCTTGAAAAACAAAAAGATTTAGAAAATATTGATAATACAGTCCATAAAAAAACTTTGGATAATATTGATAAAGAAACTAAATCTGTAGTTTATTTAATATTCCTTATCCTAATCTTACTCTTCATCCGCATCTTCCGTAATTTTGTGTAATAACTTTGTGATTTTCCCTCCCCTTGATAAGGGGGAGGTTGGAGGGGGTTTGTATTTTGTGTTTATTCACCCTTGCTTATTTTTTAACTTAGTGCTAGGATAATTGTAACAGCACTCTTTAGGGCTTTTTTTATTTGTCAAAAATAGAAATCTACCTAAAAAGAACTGCATTATTAAGATACATAATATTCTAATTATATGGCAGAAGAATTCGATCGCTCCAAGCCACACATCAATGTGGGTACAATTGGTCACGTTGACCACGGTAAAACAACATTAACAGCAGCTCTTCTTACAGTTCTAGGTCGTCAAGGTGCTGGTTACAGTTCAAAAATGAAGTCAGTTGACCAAATTGACTCTGCACCAGAGGAAAAAGCTCGTGGTATTACTATCGCGCTTTCTCACAATGAGTATGAAACTCCTACTCGTCACTATGCTCATATTGATGCTCCAGGTCACGCTGACTATATTAAAAACATGATCACTGGTGCCGCTCAAATGGACGGTGCTGTACTTGTTGTGGCTGCAACAGATGGTGCTATGCCACAAACTCGTGAGCATGTTCTTTTGGCTAAACAAGTTGGTGTTCCAAAAATTATTGTATTTCTTAACAAATGCGATATGGTGGATGATCCCGACATGCTTGATTTGGTTGAAGAAGAGCTTCGTGAACTTCTTACAAAACAAGGTTTTGATGGCGCAAATGCTCCTGTTATTCGTGGTTCAGCATTGAAAACTCTTGAAGAAGCTGATAATACTGGTCCATGGTCAATGAAAGTTCTTGAACTTGCAAACGCACTAGATACTTATATTCCAATGCCAGAACGTGATATTTCAAAACCATTCTTAATGCCTATCGAAGATATTTTCTCTATTGAAGGTCGTGGAACTGTTGTTACAGGTAAAATTGAACGCGGAATAGTTAAAGTTGGTGAAGAAGTTGAAATTGTTGGTATTAAAGATACTGCAAAAACAACTATTACTGGTATTGAAATGTTCAACAAAAACCTTAAAGAAGGTATGGCTGGAGACAATGCTGGTATTCTTATTCGCGGTATCAAAAAAGAAGATGTTACTCGTGGACAAGTTTTAGCTAAAATTGGTTCTGTTACTCCACATTCCAACTTTGAATGTGAAGTTTATATCTTGAAAAAAGAAGAAGGCGGTCGTCACACTCCATTTTTTGCTGGATACAAACCACAATTTTACATTCGTACTACAGATGTAACTGGTGAATGTACACTACCAGCAGGAACTGAAATGGTTATGCCAGGTGATACAGTTAAATTAAATGTTAAACTAGTTACTCCTGTAGCTCTTGAAGACCAAACTCGTTTTGCTATCCGTGAAGGAGGCCGAACTGTCGGTGCTGGAGTCGTTACTAAAATTAATGCCTAACTAGTTTATAGTTTATAGTGATTAGTTTCTAGTTTAATTATTAGAACCTAAAAGCTAAAACCTAAAAGCTAAAACCTAACCTATGGCAACGAAACCAAAAGAAAAAACAAAAAAAGAAGATGTTGCAACAGCTCAGACCCGTCTTCGTATTCGTATTCGCGCTTATGAACATAGAGTTTTAGACCAGTCAGTCAAGCAAATCATCGATACTGCAGAGCGTTTTGACGCAAAAGTTATCGGTCCGATTCCGCTTCCAACTGAAATCAAGAAATATACAGTTAATAGAGCTTCGTTTGTGTACAAAAATGCACGCGAGCAATTTGAAATGAGAGTTCACAAGCGTGTCATTGATATTTTAGGTGCAAACCAAAAAACTATCGAAGCGCTTACAAATCTTTCCTTGCCATCGGGTGTCGATATCGATGTTAAAATGATGTAATAGTATACGCGTATGAAATTTATTCTAGGTAAAAAACGGGAGATGGTACAATATTACAGCCAAGATGGCATTATTCATCCTGCAACAATAGTTGACGCTGGTCCTATTACTGTCACCCAAATTAAAACCAAAACTTCCGATGGCTATGATGCCATTCAAGTAGGATATGGTATTAAAAAAGAAAGTCGCACAAAAAAACCACAAATGGGTCATTTTAAAAATCTTGGGCCATTTCAACATGTTGTTGAATTCGATGCACCAATAGATTCTGTAAATATTGGTGATACACTAAATGCTGGAAGTTTTATCCCAGGAGATACTGTAACAGTTACTGGTATTTCAAAAGGTAAAGGATTCCAAGGTGTTGTTAAAAGATATGGTTTCCACGGGGGACCAAGATCTCATGGACAAAAACATTCCGAGAGAGAACCAGGTTCAATTGGTGCAACTGGCCCACAAAGAGTTTTTAAAGGAACTCGTATGGGTGGAAGAATGGGACAAGATAGAATATACACTAAAAACTTAACAGTTTTAGCTGTGGATTCTGAAAATAGTATAATTCTTATCAAAGGTGCTCTTCCAGGTCGACGAGGTACATTATTAGAAATTGTAAGTAAATAATATGTTAGAAACAAAAGTATTTGCATCTGATGGTAGTATATCTCGTACCTTTAAAATTCCTAAAAGCATTTTTGATGTAAAATGGAATTCTGACATGGTAAACCAAGTTGTTCTTTCTATGGAATCAAACTTGCGTGCAGGAACAGCTCACACAAAAAACCGGGCTGAAGTTTCTGGAACTGGTAAAAAACCTTGGAAACAAAAGGGTACTGGTCGTGCTCGTCATGGTTCAAGACGCTCTCCAATTTGGGTAGGTGGTGGTATTGCTCATGGTCCACGAACTGATAAAGATTATAGTAAAACAATTACTAAATCTATGCGCCGTGGAGCATTAGTATCTTTACTGTCACAAAAATTTCGTAATGGTGAAATAATTTTTATTGAACCATTGGATATAAAAACTCCAAAGACAAAAGATGGTTTGGCAATTTTGAAAAATATTAGCAAAGCAGTTGATGCCCCAAGATTAGCAAACGGACGAAAACCTTATGCTGTACTTGCATTACCAGCTAAAAACAAAACATTACAAAAATCATTTAACAATTTACCCAGCGTAACTGTTGAAATGGTTCAAAATATCAGTGTTCTTGATATTATAAATCACAAATATTGTTTGTTTATAAATCCTGAAGAAGCATTGGAATTTTTGAAAGTTAAAAATACTAAAAAAGTATAAAATATATGACAAAGACAAAAACAAAATCTCCAAAAACAGGTGAAGTTAAAAAGCTTAACCTTTCCGTATCACCAAATATGCTTATTAAAAAGCCATTAGTCACCGAGAAATCAGCGAAAGCTAATGAAAAATATAATGTGTATACTTTTATTGTTCATAAAAATGCAAATAAAACCGAAATCGCAAAGGCAATAACATTTCTATATGATGTTACACCAGTTAAGGTTCGGATTTTAAATGTTAAACCAGAAATTATTACAAAACGAGGTAAATTGGGTACTGAAAAAGCCTATAAAAAAGCCATTGTAACAATTTCAAAAGGTCAAAGCATTTCTTTTGCTTAAGTAAATATAGAAAATCATGAAAACATATCACCCAAGTACACCGTCAAGAAGAAATACCGTTACGATTGAATATCGTAAAGTTTTAACTGGTGACAAGCCAGAAAAAAGTCTAACTCATGGTTTCAAAAGAAGCATGGGGCGCAATAACCAAGGCCGTATTACTGTTCAACACAAAGGCGGTGGTAATAAAAGACTTTACCGAGATATTGATTTTAAAATGAATAAAATGGATATTCCCGGAAAAATTACAACTATTGAATACGATCCAAATCGTAGTGCATTTATTGGTGTTGTAATTTATGCTGATGGAGAAAAACGATATATTGTTCTTCCTAAAACAGCCAAAGCCGGAGACAGTTTCTTAGTTTCTAAGACGGCTCCAATTGTTCCTGGGAATCGTACATTGCTTTCTCGAATTCCAGTTGGTACATATGTTCATAATGTAGAAGTCAAAGCCGGTGCTGGTGCAAAACTCGTTCGTTCTGCCGGAGCTTATGCTCAAATTGTAGCGAATGATGCTGGTTATACTTCTGTTAAAATGCCATCTAGTGAAATTCGAAAGATTGATGAAAATTCTTTTGCTACAATTGGTGAAGTTTCAAACTCGGATCATCATCTTGTAAAATATGGTAAAGCCGGTCGTAGCCGTTGGCGTGGTATTCGCCCAACTGTTCGTGGATCTGTTATGAACCCTGTTGACCACCCATACGGAGGTGGTGAAGGTAAACAAGGTCGCGGAACTCGTCGTCCAAAAACTCGTCATGGTAAAGTTACCGGCGGACGCAAAACTCGAACTCCTAAAAAATATTCAAACCATCTCGTTACCACTCGCCGAAAAGTTGGGAAGAAGCGCTAGATCACACACCTCACCCTTACATCCCAATCCTGATTCCTCAGAATCACCTACTGGGACAAAAGTAGAGAGGGAAGTCGCAAGAAAACAATATAGGTGCTCGCTTCGCTCGCACCACAAAAAAACATCCTTTCTATTGGGATGTTTTTTTGTTGACAAATATTATTTATATGATACAATGTCTTTAACTTAAAAAATAAAACTTAATATCTGAACATATGAAAAAAATAAAACTTACTAAAGAAACTCTATTAGAGTATCTCAAGTTAAAAGACATTAAAGAATTAACAGGGGAATTAGTCGCATGTCTTATTGGTAAAATAGTATCACGTAAAGATGAAGTTCTTACGATTAAAGAAATAGTATTAAATCGTTCCGAGGATAAGTCTATTTGGGGTATTTCATTTATTGGTGATACCCTAAAATTCGTTCTCGAATTTAAAGATCCCACTGGAAGTGGTATTTGGGGGGATGTAATTCTTTTTTTTAAAACAAATCAACAAAAAGCAACTGTTTTTTATTCGTATGCTGGTTCACCAGAGTATAGTCCTGGATCTTATTGGGTTCAATTAAAATATAATGGTGAGTTAAATGGAGATGTTATAGATGATCTTATGTTGAGAGCATATAAACATGGTAAAAAACAACATAATTCAAAAAATATAACGATAACAGGAATTTTAAAACATTAAAATACAAAATACATAGTATTTGTTTCCTATACCCATCCTTAACTGGATGGTTTTTTTGCGATTAAATGTGATTCCAATCTCCTTTATAAGGAGAGGTCTGCGATTTAGTCTCCCCCTGATAAGGGGGAGGTTGGAGGGGGTTTTGCTCTTGCATTTCTTCCTCACTTCTGCTAACATACACCTATCGTTCAAAGGAATAGATGCAGTCTCGTATCACAGCCAAAGAACACACAATGAGATAAACGCCAACAAAGGCATTTTTTCATTGTTTATAATAAGTTAAATCTTTTACAAGATCACTCGAGAATTATACAAAAATGACAAGATCACTTAAAAAAGGCCCTTATGTAGACGAGAGACTTCTTTCGAAAATTCTCGGTAAAAAACCATTAGAAACTGGTGTTATTAAGACATGGTCACGCGCATGTGTTATCTGTCCTGAAATGGTTGGTTTTACTTTTGGTGTACACAATGGAAAAATTCATATAGAAGTATTAGTAGAAGAAGATATGGTTGGCCATCGTCTTGGAGAATTTTCCCCAACTCGTAAATTCGTAGTTCACGGAGGTAAAATGCAAAAAGAAATTGAGCAAAAGAAAAAGCAATCCGAAATTGATGCTGCTAAATCTGCCAAAGCTTCAGTTACTGCAAAACCTGCAGCTAAAAAGAAATAATATATGAAAGCAAAACTCTCCAACTATCGCCAAAGCCCTCGTAAAGTCCGTTTAGTTACTGACCTTGTTAAAGGTAAAAAAGTTTCTGACGCTTTAACACAACTTTCTTTTCTTCCTAAAAGAGCTTCACTTCCTGTTCAAAAATTACTTCGCTCTGCCATTGCAAATGCAATAGTAGGTGGTAAAAAAGAAGAAGATTTATCTGTTTTTACAATTGAAGTTAACGAAGGTGCAACACTAAAGCGCATGCGTCCTCGAGCTCGAGGATCTGCATATCGTATTAACAAACGCACAAGTCATGTCAGCGTAACTTTGAAAGAAACTGAAGTTAAAGATAAAAGTAAAAAAGTCTCCAAAACAAATAAAGAGATTAAAGAAAAATAATATGTCTAAAACCGTACATCCATATGCTCATCGTCTTGTAGTCTTGCGTGATTGGAAATCTCGCTGGTTTGCTGAACCAAAAATTTATAAAGATTTTCTCAAAGGGGATGCACTACTTCGTAATTACTTAACAAAAAAACTTCGCGGTTCATATGTTGCTGGTGTGGAAATTGAACGAGGTCAAAAAGGTATGCGCATTATAATCAAAACTTCTCGCCCAGGTATGATCATTGGTCGCCAAGGTGAAGGTGCTACAAAGATGCGTGCAGACATTGTGAAATTCATGAAGCGTGCCGATATTTTTCCAAAGGAAGACATTCGTGTAGATATCCAAGAAATTACAAGTCCTGATGCTGATGCTGCAATTGTAGCCTACAGTATTGCCGAAGCCATGGAGCGCCGTATGCCGTTTCGCCGTATAATGAAATCAACCATTGAAAAAGTCATGGGCACTCGCGGTGTGCGCGGAGTCCGTATTTACCTTGGAGGACGCCTCGGAGGAGCTGAAATTGCCCGAACAGAAAATATGAAAAAGGGTAGTATCCCACTTCAAACTTTTCGTGCAGATGTTGATTTTGCTCGTGAGAAAGCTCATATGACATATGGTGATATCGGTATAAAGGTCTGGATTTATAAGGGTGAAGTCTTTAATCAAAAGACTGATACTACAATTAAGAAATAATTATGTTAGCACCCAAAAAAGTAAAACATCGTAAATGGCAAACAGGCCGCAAAAAATTGGACAACAAAGTCGACATTCGTGGCTCTGTTATGGCTTTTGGTTCATTTGGTATCAAAGCCACAACTCATGCTCGTGTTACTTCAAATCAAATTGAAGCCGCTCGTAAAGCATGTCAAAGAGAATTAACCAAAATCGGCCGTGTATGGATTCGTATTTTCCCTGATCGACCAGTTACTCAAAAAGCAGCCAATGTTGGTATGGGTAAAGGTAAAGGCGATCTTGATCATTATTGTTTTGAAGTTCTTCCAGGACGCATTATTTTTGAAGTTGATGGTGTAACAGAAATCGTTGCGCGAGAAGCTCTTCGTAAAGCTGGTACAAAATTACCAGTCAAGACTCGTATTATTAGTCGTGAACTTGCATAATTTATGAAACATAAAAAAATGAATTTACTTTCAGCTGATGAACTCAAATCTGAGATTCTTTCAAAAGAAAAAGAAATAAGAACGATAAAATTTAGTGTGGCTGGTGTAACAAACAAAAACACTAAAACACATCGAGATGCAAGAAAAACAATTGCTCGTGCCAAGACACAATTACGAGCAGAATTAGGATAATATTATGGAAAATACAAAAAAACAAATGACGGGGAAAGTAGTATCAAATAAAATGCAAAAAACAGTTGTTGTTGCAATTTCTACATACAAAAAAAATCCTAAATATCATAAATTTCAAAAGACTGTACATAAATTCAAAGCTCGTGATGACAGTGGACTTCTTCAAACTGGTGATGTCGTAACCATCGAAGAAACTCGTCCAATTTCTAAAGGTATACACCATATGGTGATAAAATAATATTTTATGATTCAAGTAGAAACAGTAGTAAAAATTACAGATAATGCCGGCGGTAAAGTTGGTAAAGTTTTTAAAATTCTGGGTTCATCAAAACGCCGATATGCTTATATTGGAGACCGAGTTATAATTTCCGTTAAAGTTGCCGAGCCTCGAAAACTGATCAAGAAAAAGGATGTTTGTGAAGCCGTAGTCGTTCGTCAAGTAAAATCTTTCCGCCGTAAAGACGGTTCATATATTCGGTTTGATGATAATGCGGTTGTTATTTTAGAAAAAGGCAAAAAAGAGCCTCGTGCTGGTCGTGTGTTTGGTCCTATTCCTCGGGAATTAGCCGAACTTGGTTATCAGAAAATAGTTTCATTAGCACAAGAAGTGCTGTAACATATATGCATGTAAAAAAAGGAGACATCGTAATAGTTAGGACTGGTAAAGACAAAGGTATAAAAGGAAAAATCCTTTCGTCTAGTCCAAAGACTAACAAGGTAATAGTAGAAGGTGCAAGATTGCACAAGAAACATTTAAAACCCAAAACTCGTGGCGGTGTGGGAGAAGTTATACAAAAACCAGGTTGGATGGATGCTTCTAATGTACAGCTTATTGACCCAAAAACAGGTACAGGTACAAGAGTTGGTAAAAAAACAATTGGTGATAAAAAGGTTCGTATTTCAAAAAAAAGCGGACAAGAAGTTTAATTAACATTTAAGAGTAGATAATGTACCAGTGACTAGTTGCTAGTGACTAGGTGCTAGGGAAGCAAAATTCCTAGAACCTAAAAACTAGAAACTAGAACCTAACTCATTGTCGAAGTAATATAAATTTATGAATAAAGATTCTGTAAAAAACAAAGTCGCTGATGCTTTCAAAGTAATGAAGGCTAAATTTGGTTATAAAAATCATCTTGAAGCTCCAAAGCTTACCAAAGTTTCCATTGCTATTGGAACAGGTATGATGATGAAGAAAGATCCTAAAAAGAATGATTTCGTTATGGATCGTTTGGCTAAAATTACTGGTCAAAAAGGATCTCTCCGTCCAGCGAAAAAGTCTGTTGCTTCCTTTAAAATCCGTCAAGGTGACCCAGTAGGGATATTAGTTACACTTCGCGGAGAAAACATGTATTCGTTTTTGGATAAATTTTTTAATATTGCAATTCCTCGTACAAAAGACTTTCGTGGGATAGACCAAAAAGTTGTAGACAGTATGGGTAATGCAACTATTGCTGTAAAAGAACATACCATTTTCCCAGAAACAAATGACGAAGAATATAAAGATGTTTTTGGTTTCGCTGTCACAATCGGCACAACAGCTAAAAACAAAACCGAAGCCTTGAAATTCCTAAAACACATCGGAGTGCCATTTAAGAAAGATAAATAAAACACAGACCTCTCCCCCTACCCCCTCTCCTTAATAAGGAGAGGGGGTTTTAGCATGCATGCATAGACAAAACTATTAAAAAGATGTACTCTTAAAGAAAAAGCGTTATGGAAAACTCAATAGAAATTTTTTTTGATCTTTTTTATATAAATCTTTTGTTATCTTTAGTGATGATATTATTACCAAGCTTATTATTAAACTATTTTCTTTTTAATTATAAGATTTTAGTTGTAAGAATGTTATTTTTTCTTCATAAAAAAGGTCTCAAACAAATAAATATCAATGGTTAT
>MFUO01000014.1 GCA_001786995.1 Candidatus Nomurabacteria bacterium RIFCSPLOWO2_01_FULL_33_17
TGCGTTTAGATGGAGCAAATTCTGATACAGCAGGAGATTATATAAATACAGTAGGTAAAGATGAACTGGTGGAAGTACTTCGTGAACTAGGTGAAGAATCCTATGCTGTTAAAATTGCAGATTTTATTATTGAGAATCGTGCAATAAAACCAATTGAAACTACATTTCAATTAAGAGACATTATTTATCGTGCATATCCGGCACATAAAAGGTTTGGTAAAGTTCACCCAGCGACAAAAACATTTCAAGCATTGCGTATTGCTATTAATGGTGAATTAACACATTTGTTAAAAGCTTTAGAAGATTTACCACAATTTTTGTCTCCTAATGGCCGTATGTTAATTATTAGTTTTCACAGCTTGGAAGATAGAATCGTAAAACAAGCTTTTAAAAAATTAGCAGATACTGGGGGATACAGTTTGATAAATAAAAAGCCAATAATACCGGGCGCACCTGAATTGGCAATTAATCCGAGATCCCGATCAAGTAAATTACGAATAATCAAACGCACAATATGAAAAAAATTATAAACCCACAAAAACAAATAGAAATAATTTCTCGAACTAATTTTAAGATTATTTCTTTAGCATTTGGTGGTGTATTTATCTATTTAATTTTATTAGGATTTACTGCAACAAATGTTGTAGCTATGCGTACATTAAATAAAACAGTTGATGATAAAAAAACTGAATTATCAAAAGTAGAATTAGATTATATGAGTGCACAAAATATCATTGCTCTTGAGACTATGACAAAAGATGATTTTACATCTATACGAAATATTTCATATGTATCACTAGATAATATTAATTTTATTGATATTGTTGCATTTTCAAATATAAAAAAATAAATTATGAATAATCGTATACGAATATTGTCAGTATTTATGATTATACTTTTCGTGGCTATAATTATTCGTCTTTTTTATATTCAAGTAATAGATTCTGCATATTATAAAGAGCTTGGCATAGGACAGTATATTGCTACTCATTCAGAAAATGAACAAAGAGGTAGTATTTATTTTTCTCGTCAAGATGGAACATTAATTAGTGCAGCTACAATGAGTAATGGGTATATATTAGCTATTACACCTAAATTAATAAAAGAAACTGATCTTGTTTATAAAAAAATATCTGATATTTATCCAATTGATCATGATATTTTTTATGAAAAAGTTTTAAAAAAGGATGATCCATATGAAGAAATAGCACATCGTATACCAAAAGATATAGCATTAAAAATTCAAGATTTAAAAATTAGTGGAATTACAATTGCACGAGAATCATGGCGAAATTACCCTGGAGGATCAAGAGCTGCACATGTATTGGGATTAGTTGCGTATAGTGGCGAATATGAAGAAGGTGTTTATGGATTAGAGCGTTTATTTGAAAAAGAATTAGTAAATTCAAATGAACATACTAGTGTAAATCCTTTTGCGGCTGTATTTCGAAATCTTGGGAATGATACAAATAGTCGCCATGATATTGTAACTACTATCGAGCCTGAAATTCAAATTGCTTTAGAAAAAACAATTAGTGATGTTCAAGTAATGTATGAATCCGAAGGTGTTGGTGGTATTGTTATTAATCCCAAAACTGGGGAAATTTTGGCGATGGCTTATACACCCAGTTTTGACCCAAATTTTCCATCGCAAGCCACCGAAGAAAGTGTATTTTTAAATCCGGCAGTATCAAAAGTTTATGAATTTGGTTCAATAATCAAACCGTTAGTCGTATCTGCCGCATTAGACACTGATAGTATAAATCAAGAAACTAAATTTAATGATGAGGGTTTTATAAAAGTTGGAGTAGAAACAATTCATAATTTTGACAATAAAGGACGCGGGGTGGTAACAATTAAAGAAATTCTAGGTCAATCATTAAATACAGGTATGGTTATGATTATGCAAAAACTGGGTCAAAAAAATATGCGTCTTTATTTTAAAAAATTTGGTTTGCGTGATAAAATTGGTATTGATTTACCAAGTGAAATTAATAGTTTGACAAGTAATTTGGATTCAAATCGTGAAATCGAATTTGCGGCGGCAAGTTTTGGACAAGGTTTTGCGGTAACACCTGTCCAGGTTGTACGCGCATTTAGTAGCTTGGCAAATGGTGGTGTACCTGCAAATCCACATGTTGTAAAAGAAATTCGTACACAAGATGGAGTCATTATAAAGTCTTTTGAGCCAACATTTTTGGATTCGGCTTTAAAACCTGAGACTGCAAAAGAAATCAGTATCGTTTTAACTCATGTGGTAGATATGTCATTACAAAATGGGACTTTAGCATTTCCTCACCATAGTGTCGCTGCGAAAACCGGAACAGCCCAAATGGTTGGTCCTGATGGAAAATATTCGGATGATAGATATTTGCATTCAATGTTTGCTTATATTCCAGCTAGTGACCCAAAATATTTAGTTTTCCTATATAATGTATATCCAAAGGGAGTTGAATATGCTTCGGCATCTTTATCAAAACCTTTGTTTTCATATTTGCAGTTTTTAATTTCATATGGAACAATAAAACCAGACCGATAAAAAATGAATTCAACAATAAAAAAAATTATTATAATTTTACTTCGTCTCGTTTGTCGAGCAATTTTGTGGCGCCATAAACCAATAGTTGTTGCTATTACTGGGTCTGTTGGTAAAACCACAACTAAAGACATTGTGGCTCATGGGCTGGCAAGTGTAGAGCATGTTGGTAAAGCTGATAAAAGCTTTAATAGTGATTTTGGTGTGCCATTATCAATAATTGGAGCACCAAATCCATGGGGCAGTGTTATGGGTTGGATGTCTGTAATTTATCAAGGTATAAAAACTATAATTAAATCTAAATATCCAAAAATTTTAATTTTAGAAGTTGGGACAAGATTCCCAGGAGATATACCACGATTAGCAAAATGGTTAAAACCCCATATAAGTTTAATAACTCATATTCCAAATGTGCCAGTGCATATAGAATTTTTTGAATCACGCCAACATATTGTTGATGAAAAAAGTATGCTTGCCAAATATACTCGCAAGGGTGGGACAATAATATTGAATCGTGACAGTGAGCATGTTTACAATATTGCAAAAATGACCGAGCACCCGGTATTGTCAATTGGTTTTTCCGAAGATGCAGATATTCGGGCCACAAATGTTGAACGAATAATTATGGATGATGGGCAATATGGAATGAAGTTTGATGTAATTATTCATAATCAAATTCTACCTGTTATTGTTCCGGGTTTTGTGGCTAATCATCAAATTTATGGAGTTTTGTATGCAATGGCAGTTGCCGATGTATTAGGCTATGATACAAATCAAGTTGCATTATCTATGATTAATTTAAAATCTACACCTGGGCGATTGAACCCATTATTTGGGATTAAAAATACTTTGATATTAGATGATTCATATAATGCATCTCCAGCGGCAATGGAAGCAGCAATTGAAACTTTAAGTAATTTAAATATTCCAGGACGAAAGATTGCGGTTTTGGGGGATATGCTTGATTTGGGTAAAATGACAATGGATGTTCATAATCAAATAGGACTTATTTTAAAAGACAATACCCATTATGCATTTTTAGTTGGACCACGCATGGAGTATGCCTATCAGTCAGCAATTGAAAATAAATATCCAAAGACAAAAATTTTTCATGTTGAAAAGCCTTTGGATGTTTTACCTTTGATAGAAAAAATTTTGAAAACAGGGGATGCTATCCTTGTAAAAGGTTCTCAGGGTATGCGTATGGAGCGCCTTGTCGCCGAGCTCATAGAAGATAAAGAAAATGCTCACCATCTCCTTGCCCGCCAAGATTTCGAATGGACCAAGCGATAGAAGTTTAAAGTTTGTAAAGTTTTCAAGTTTATAAAATAGTTACCATTAGGCCTTGCCTAGCGGTATTTCTGTGTGACTATTGACAAATATGATTGTATCACATACAATATGTTTCAACTAAAAAAATCTTAACAACATGAAAAAAAGTTTAATTTTGTTTACCGCAGTTGCGGTATCTCTTTTGCACTATGGTAGTGCAAAAGCCCAATGTCAAAATTCGCAAGAGTTTTCGGCTCATTTTTCAAAGTATAAGGCTCTTTTAAAGAAGGATACCTTGTATGAGGTTTATAACCCTAAAAAATTGCAATTGCAATTAGAAATTGGTAAGGTTGCCCTACAAGCATTAAAGGCGGTACAAACAGAAACAGATTACATTATTATTTTGGATGAAATTGACGAGTTGGATTTTTTCCCCCGCGAAGTAAAAGAAGAATTACTTTTCCGAGAACCGCTAATACAGGAATATACACCGGGGTTTAAAGATAATCATTTAATTTTAAATGAAATACATGAACTGTATAAAAATTATTCAAAAGAACTTGCTAATCACAAATTTAACAAAGAGGCTCTTTATTTCGTGAATAATCAAATTAAAACTGTTTCTTTAGTTACCGATAGCACTTTTGCTATAGTTTCAAAAGTTTATTTTACCCAAAGTTTGGATAAATATTCTAATTATGAATTATTTATACTCCGGTATTATATAAGTGAAGTATTTGATATTTTGGCTGGATTTCAAAAGGAAGAAATAGAATATATTGTTTTCCGGTTAAAAACCTCGAACTGTTTTTTGTATATTGAGATGGCAGAGGATATGGAAGATTATATAAAAGATTAGTTTTAGATTTTCCTTAATGGGAATAAATTTGACCACCATGTTTTAAACCTCTGGTGGTTTTTTATTAAAATTTTATATAACGATATATCACGACCGTGATAATTCGTTATCAATAAAAACACCGATTTTTTAATCAGGGTTTGTTATTTTAGCTCGTTTTTGGTATAAATAGCACTGTAGATGGCCATATCGTCTAGTGGTTAGGACAGCGGGTTCTCAATCCGCTAACCGGAGTTCGATCCTCCGTATGGTCACAAAGTGAGATATTTGTTAAAAAGTTTTATTATTAGTATTTAAATTTTCTTAAAAATAAGTATGAAAGAAATCCTTATAAAAATTAAAAAGTATCTTGAAAAAATAAATTTATTACCAAATTATTCTGAAGAGTCGATATTTTTTATTGTCATTAGCATTATTGTATTATTTATCGTTGATGATCTATTTAAACAAGATTTAATTAATTTTTTCTTTAATTTAGATGGTGGTGTAAATTCTTTGAAAATAAAGTTTATTATTATTGGTGGGGTTTTATTTACTTTATATACAACTTTCTTTTCATATTTTAAAACAGAATATCAAAAAAATATAATGTTTTGGTTTGTGCTCATTGTAAATATTTTAACAAATGTTTCTTTATTAACGAATAATGATTATAAAGAATATTCAAATATCTTACATTTTTCAGTGATTGTTAGTATCAGTATCTCTTTCTTAATGATCTTATTCAAGTATTTTAAAGTTCCAGGCATATCAGGAATCAAAAATAAATCACTTAGTTTTAATAATAGTATATATGGTATTATTGTAATAATTTTAATTATAATAATACAAAAGTACTTTTTTCATTTACAATGGGAAATCATACTTAATAGTGTGGTTTGGTATGCAATTTTGTTTAATAGAAAAGTATCTTCATATCTACCTAAATTATATGAAAAGAAAGATATAAATATAAATCTAATAGAAATTTTAACTTCCAAGGTTAGCGAACTTGCATCAAATGACATTAGTAGAACATGGATTGTTAGTGAAAATTATAAAAGATCTGTTTATGTTCCAGATAGTCTTAATACAGAAAAAGGAATAAATGATTTTCTTCAACGAGAATTAAAACAAGAAGATAGAACACAACCAATTGCATTAGGAACAATAGGAGAAATTACATATAGAAGAACAATTTTTAGTTTTAGAAAAAAAACAGATCCAGCTATAGTTATAGAAGTATTTTTAAATAATAAAAATAAAGGATATAGGTTTGCTAAAGTATTTAAAAATGGGGATAACTCATTAGAAGAAAATGAGATTATGTATTTTGGAAGAATAAAAAATATATTTCTTTATTAAAATTTAATATTATGTGCGTTAGGCAAGGCCTAACGCAAACAAATTTACAAATAAAAAAGGCCTCCGTGTGGAGACATTCTTTATGAGACCCAAAAACCCTATCAGTATTTGCATACCGTCTGACGTTCCCTTGCGGTACAGCCATCAGATTTCAAGACCTCGTATATAGTATGAGCTTATAAAAAGATGTATACAAGCATATATAGTAAAGTTATCCACAGGGCAAATATCGTGAGGCCTTGCCTCACGATAGAAATAAAAAAGCCCTGTTTCCATGGTTTATTTGTTTAAAAGAAACGATAAGGATGAATGGCCCCGTAATTAGGACCGTCATAGTTACGGCCGAGGTTCCATAGTGTTTCAACGTTCGCCCTTGAGCATACATGAGCCACTCACCTTATCGCCATTTTTTTATAATCGTTTTACAAATCTTATTTCAAGTGATGCAAATCGAGATTTTATTGGATCAATTTGAATTTCAAATTTCATAAATGATTTAAATTCGGAGTCAAGAAAACCGGAATAGATTTCAAGATTTTGATATGTTTTATTAAATCTTGTGTTTACAGAATCAATATTATCTATCTTTTTTAATAAACAAATAGTCTCTATTCTGTTTGAGTTATATTTGTAAATCTTATCTGTTCTGTTTTGAAGTTGCCGACTAAGTTTGTCATTGAAATTTAGGATTCTTTTTTCAATAGAATCCTGCATCTCAGGTTTATTTTTATTTTTCTTGAAAAGTTTTTGAATTTCATCAAATTCTAAATTCAGAGAAATAAAGCCAGAATTTGACTTTTTCATTTCCAAACTCAGTTCCTCGTTCTCTTTGATAAGTTTCTCCATTTGAATCTGTAGGCTATTTTGCCCAAGAACAAAAGAAGGTTTAAAAATCAACAGCATTATTCCAAATACTGCAAAAGTGATTATTTTTTTC
>MFUO01000015.1 GCA_001786995.1 Candidatus Nomurabacteria bacterium RIFCSPLOWO2_01_FULL_33_17
CTTTGCGTTGAAAACGACGTAGCAATGATGCCCCGGATTCAGTACCTGCTTTACTAACTTCTACTTGTATTTTACTCATATATGTAGATAAATATAGCACAGTATAAAGAAAATGCAAATAAACTTATTTTTGCTTGTCTAATTTTTTAATGATATACTTAAATAGTGAATAATAAATACGAAATTAGAAAAACAGGAATTAGAATAGTTTAAATAATTATGAATACTAAAAAATGTGATATTTGTAAAAAAACAATTAAAGACAATTATATTGTCGCTGGATTTGGCTTGTTTAATACCAAAGATTTTTGTTTGAAATGTGGAAAACCAATTTCAGATTTTTTAAAAAAGAATGGTTTTACTCAAGAATTGAAAAAGTATAGTAAATTATTAGCTAAAATCTAAATAATATGCAAATGACAGAAGAACAACAAGTTAAGAAAATTCAAGAAATAAGAGATAAAGCGATAGCCGAGTTGAAAGCTTTGGGTGTTAAGCGCCATACTATTATTCGTAATTATATAAAAGAATTAGAACAAAAGAAAATAGAGAAAATTCGTGCGAATATATTAGGTGCTTAATAATTATAATTTTATGAATGAAGAAATAAATAAAATAGAAGAAGCTAAAAAAACAGGCAATGTAGAAGCCCTTGAAGAAATTAAAATCAATGCAGAAGTTGCTATGGAATGGGATATTGCAAAGGCAGCAGAAAATGCTATTTCAGAAATTGCAAATAAAGTAAATGAAACAAAAACAACAGATATTGAAACAAGACAAATAACTGAAAATGGGGGTGATATCAGTGAAATACAAAATGAAACTGCCGAAGTTGATGCAGAAATAGCACAAATTCAAGAGAATAGACAAAAAGAAATAGACGTGGTTACAAGTGTAAACCCAGAAAATACTGAAACAGTAGAAACTAAATCTGCAAAACAAGAATTTTTTGATAGTGCTCTAGTTTCTGAAAATGGAGAAGTTGTCCCACCAGCTAATGGTGAAGATCTTTTTGTTAGTGAAACTCCAAAAGAAGAAGCAACAGAAACTACAAAAGAAAAATTTGATATTATGGAGGGTGCAACAGAAAATGGGAAGCCAATAGAAAATGAAACTGAAACACAAATTAATACTGAAGAATTAAAAAATAAGATTACAGAAATTAGGCAAAAAATGGCTGAACAAATTTCTATAGATCCAAAAATTTTAGATAATTTAGATAATTTTGAAAAGATTAGACTTTATAAATCTCTTGGTAAAACCGAGGAAGCAAATAAGTTGATAGAGTTTCTTGCAGAAGATTACGAATTTAGGAGTAACTCTGATCAGGGTTCTGGTTTTCTGGCAAGTCAGGCTGCGGAAAAGTATGCAGATTTAGGAAATTCACAAAAGGCAAAAGAAATGTGGGAGAAAAGTATTAGACAAATTAGACTTAGCGAGGATCCTAAATATAGTGGAAATTATTTTCACGCCGCTGACGTGTATGAAAAATTAGGTGATACTGAAAAATCAAATGAAATGTATAGAAAATATATTCAACTTAACCAAAAAGCTTTTAGAAGTGATAAGAGCTATTCAGGGCTTGCTAATGCGTATGAAAAATTAGGTGATACTGAAAATGCAAAAAAAATGTGGGAGAAAGAAGCTGAAGAGTGGGGGCAAGGAGCAAAGGCGGAAAGGGCAGGAGAAGCCTATGAAAAAGCGGGAAATAAAGAAAAATCAGAGGAGTCCTATAGGATAGCAATAACTTATCAAGAGGATCTGCAAAAGAGAGGAAGCTCTAATTTTGATCAAAAAAGATTAGCCAAGGCATATATGGGCATAGGTGAAAAATCAAAGGTAATACAAATGTTTAAAGAAAATGCTGAAGAAATGGAAAACAGGGGCTCTACACTTGGAGAGTATCAAAATTATGAACTTATAGATAAATATTTAAATGAGTAGAGTTTAATTTAATAAACCTCTACTTTTAAATATTTCCAAAATGGGAGTAAAGATTTTTTGATTTTTAGGGGCAGGGAATAGTCACTATTGGTTATAGACCAATGGGTGTTTGGGAATGAAGCATGGATTTTTACTTGACCAAAGATGTCTTTTTCTATTGCTACAGCAAACCCGGTATTAGGATCAGTAAATTTTTCTAGGATTTTTACAATTTCATTTTGGATTTTTTCGGCACGGCTGGCATATGGGTCGAGAGTTAGAATTAAATGTCTCGCATATGGAGGATAGTTTAGGGTTTTTCGATCTGTTAATTCTTGTTTCTTCCATTGTGTGCAAGTGAGATCTAAAAAATCTTTTTCATTATCTTTTAATACAGACACAATCATACCTTGGGAACAATTTTGGGCATATTCTAAAATATCACGAACACGCTCACTTGATTCAAAAAATCCATTATAAAGTAATGCGCCTAATGATGGCACAATACAAATGTCACATAATTCTATTTCGTTGATTAAATTCAAACCCCCAATAATTATTCCACCTTTATTTCCCCAATTTTTTAATTTTTTTTGTTTTACAGATGTAGAGAAATCATAAATATCCCCATGTTGTTTTTTGGGAATTAAATTTTCTAAATTTTCAATTATTCGTTCAATACCATAACCTATTGGTAACAAATTCCATGAATCACAATTTGTACATTTGGTTAATGCTGTATAGCCATTATTGCAATTTGCACACACAAATATGTATTCACCAGAGACTCCATAAATACGAGCATAGTTTCGCCCATTTTTTACGAGTTTAAGATGATTTTTACAATTTGGGCATATATGAATTTGCCCACAATCACCACATATGGTTTTTGGAGCAAAGTTTTTTGCACTAGCTAATATTAAAATCTTTCTACCAAGTAATGTATTTTTTAATATAATTTCTTGTATTTTTTTTGCAATTGGATATTGTTTTATTATATGGTCTTCATCTTCTCTTGAAATAATTCTCAAATTAGTAAGGAACAAACTTTGCTTTTTATTTTGTAAAAGATTCCATTCTTGATAACGCAATCTTTGCCCACCATTGATAAATGAAATGGGTATATTTAAATTTCTAGCTAATAAAACTATAAAAGCCACAGGGTCAAAACCTAAATAAAGGATTCCATAATTTGATAATCCTCCGGCATCATCTATTGAAATTTTATTTATTTTAGGTGAATTGATAGTAAAATTAGATATAAAATTTTGAAGAGTAGAGACATAATCTTGCCCATTGTTTAGTTTTTTAAGTTTTCTGTTTGATGAAGTAATAGTCAAGGTTTCTATATTTCCTTTAACTTTTAACTTTTGAACTTTAAACTCCTTTAAACAAGCTCTAATAACTACATCCGGATTAACAAATGAATAAGAACAAAAATCAAACAAAGTATCAATGACTTTTTTTTGTAAAATTACATTATCTTTATTTTTTTGAATAGAAATTAGTTTCCAAGGCAATGATTTGATATAACTTTTTTCGTCCTTTACATTTTGAATTGAAATTACTAAAGATTGCTCTAAACTTTTTTTAATAGGTGCATCTATTATTGTACCAAGTTTAATATTATCTTTACTAATATAAGAAAGAGAAATATCAGGAATTTTTCGATGAAGTGGAATAACATTGATCAAATACATAATGTCATTTTAGCACAATTAACAACCCTGTAATAATAAGATTTGATATGCTATAGTAGCCCCATATGGCTTTATTTAGAAAAAACCTTGGAATTGATTTGGGTACTGCAAATACTCTTGTTTATGTGCCTGGAAAAGGAATAGTATTGCTTGAACCATCTGTCGTTGCTGTTAGTGAGCAAGATAATAAAATATTAGCAGTAGGGGATGCTGCGAAAGATATGATAGGTAAAACTCCTGACAGTATTATTGCTTATCGCCCAATGCGAGATGGTGTTATTGCGGATTATCGTGTTACAGAAGCAATGCTTCGTTATTATATGACCAAAGCATTGGGTAAATGGTCATTTGTAAAACCTGATGTTTTAATTTCAGTTCCTGCAGGCATAACTTCCACAGAGAGACGCGCTGTTATTGAAGCAGCTCTGAAAGCTGGTGCTAGAAATGCTTATGTCGCCAAAGAGCCAATTTTGGCGGCAATTGGAGCTGGTATTCCTATTTATGAATCCAGGGGTCATATGGTGGTAGATATTGGTGGTGGAACTACCGATGTAGCTGTAATATCACTGGGTGGAATTGTGGCTTCAACATCTGTTAAATGTGCTGGGAACAAATTAGACACTGCAATTACTGACTTTATAAAAAAATCTTTTAATCTAGCAATTGGAGATCGTACAGCTGAACAAATTAAAATAAAAGTTGCATCTGCTGTCCCAGTTGATGATGAAATTACAATGCTTATCAAAGGTCGCGACTATTTAACAGGTTTGCCTCGCACAGCTCAAGTTACAACAAACGAAATTTGCCGTGCAATTGATAAAGAATTACGCATTATGATAAAAGCCATCAAAGATGTATTACAAGAAACTCCTCCGGAATTGGCATCAGACATTATTGACCACGGAATCATTATGACCGGTGGGACAAGCCAATTACGCTCTTTCCCTGAATTGGTTTATCGTAGAACCGGTGTACGAGCACGCCTTGCTGAAGAACCAATGTTATGCGTAGCCAAAGGCACAGGTGAAGCACTAGAACATTTAGACATGTATAAACGAGCTCTTTTATTAAAACAAAAATAAATTATATTATGGGTGATACAAATCCATTTTTAAATATCCTAAAAAAAGAAAATTTATCTCATGCATATTTGTGTATTGGAGATTTCCAGCAGAATAGAAATGATTTTGAAAAAGCTTTGGAAAATATTGGTATTAGTTTAAAAAAACCCGGACATTTTGTATTTATTGGTGATACTTTTAAAAAGTCTGACGCTGATGATTTAAATGCTTGGTATTATCGCAATGCAAACAATGAAGATGGATATACTATTGCAATTCTTGCGCAAGAAAGTTTAAAAATAGACGCGCAAGAATTATTATTAAAAATATTTGAAGAAGCACGAAACAATTATATATTTTTCCTTTTTGTTCAAAATGGAACCGAAGTTATACCAACTATAAAATCTCGTTGTACTATTATCGAATTAAATAACAATACAAATAATTCATTAAAAAATGATAATGAGATAGCAAAATTTGTAAAAATGTCTGTTGGTGAAAGAATCAAACATGTCGCAGAACAAATAAAAAATAAAGAAAGTCATGAAATCCGCACATATACTGAAAAACTAGTCAGGGATTTGATTGAAGATTTTTATACTGATAGTTTTAAAGAGAATCCTTTAAATAATAATTTAAGCGGACACAGTAAAGACATTTTAGAAAAACTACTAAAAGCCCAAAATTCACTGGCCGACAATCACATCGCCCCCAAATTTATTTTGGATTATGTGGTGACGATCCTTTAAAATAAGTTATTCTAATAATACTTGTGGTGGATATTTCTGCATGGTATATTATATTTAGTTATGAATACACCAAAAAAGGGGACATTTAGACATATTGTTTTTAGGGACGGTGATACATGGTATGCCGTTGCTTTGGAATTTAATATTGTGGAATCCAGTGATGACCCTAAACTAGCATTGTTTAGTTTATTCCAAGCTGTTGCTGGGTATGTTCAATCTGCAAAGAAAATCAAAGGCTCACGACACCAAAACTTAAACCAAAAATCTGATCCAGAATATGAAAAATTATGGAAAATTTTACATTCTCCTACTAAAATTAAATCTCCATATCTTGTAGATGTATATGGATTTGCAAAAGTATAATGGCTAAAGGAGTTTTTAATTGGACATTTACTGAAGTTGAAAGATTTTTAAAAGAACACGGTTTTGTTCTCAATTATACAAATGCAAGTCATTTTTACTACATTGCTCATTATAATGGAGAAATGCGAAATGTATGTGTTCCATTTCATGGAAAGAAAGCATTAAAACCAAGAACATTAAAAGGTATTATTCTACAATCAGGTATTCCACAAAAGGAATGGATCAGTTAATTATTTAGTATAATTTTTATATGCCATCAGAAATACCAATAAATCCAATACCAAACCCACAAAATGGAGAAAAAGTCAATTAAGTAACGAATCAAAAAAGAATCCAGATAAAGATTATGGCTATACATTTGAAATTGAACAAACTGGTTCAGAAGAAAGGGGTGGTGAGATTATGTATTATATAAAACTTATACCAGTAAAGATAAAATAGTAAAAGATTAATTAATATGATAAACTAATTTTACATATGTCTAAAGAAACACAAGAACAATTTAAGAAAATAGAAGATTGGTTAAATACTGAATACCAACAAATTCATTCTGGGCGGGCAACGCCGATGGTTCTAGATGGAATTCAAGTAGAATTATACGAAATGATGCAACCTATTCGTAATATTGCCAGTATTTCTATCGAAGACCCAAAGACTATTCGCATAGCTCCTTGGGATAAAAATGCTGTGAAAGCCATAGAAAAATCTTTAACTGATTCTAATTTAGGATTGGGCGTCGTGGCAGACAGTGACGGTATAAGATTAATCTTTCCTGCATTAACTACTGAAAGACGCCAACAAACTGTAAAAATTTTAGGTCAAGTTCATGAAGAAGCCCGTATTCGTGTTCGTAAAATCCGAGGCGATGTTATGGATTCTTTAAAAGATCTCCCCGAAGATGAGCAAAGAAATACAAAAGATGAAATTCAAAAGTTAGTTGATAATACTAATGCGAATTTGGAAAGTATATCTAAAAAGAAAGAACAAGAAGTAATGGGAAACGAATAATATGAATATAATAATTTTTATTCTGGTGCTTTTAATCGTGGTTATCGTACATGAGTATGGGCATTTTTTTGCTGCAAAGAGTATGGGTATGCGGGTAAAGGAATTTGCTTTTGGTTTTCCACCAAAACTTTTTAGCTGGAAAAGGGGTGAGACTACATATTCATTAAATGCCATACCTTTGGGTGGGTATGTGGCAATTGATGGCGAAAATGAAGGTAATGGAACCAATGATAATAGAAAATTTGGAAGTAAATCACGCTTGGCGCAATTGTGGGTATTGTTTGCAGGACCTATGATGAATATTATTTTAGCTTTTGTTTTAATCACTGCATCGTATATTGGAATAAATA
>MFUO01000016.1 GCA_001786995.1 Candidatus Nomurabacteria bacterium RIFCSPLOWO2_01_FULL_33_17
TAAAAGAACCAAAACATTGAAAACCATTTAAGAAAGACAGTACTGTGAATCCCAAAAATACTCCTGGACAAAATCTATCATTTTTTAATTTTTGTATAAGTTTTTCGGGATTTATTTCTTGCTGGTTATGTATATTTTTTAAAAGTAAAGATTCTATATATGCATGAACTTGCTTTTTACCAGAGTCGGTCTTAACAATGTCGTAGAAAAAATGTGCATTATGCGACCAAATCTCCATTACTTTTTTATGAGTATCTTCATTAAAAAACATTTTGTAAATAAAATGATCCGTGTCTTTTAATACAATTGTTAAATAATTTGTGATGACTTCATTAATGTCTACAAAAATTATCTTTTCATTATTGAAAAGTTTTTGGGAAAAAGATTGGACGCTATTTAGCATAACTTTCGTAAAATCCGTATCGCCATCTTGATATTTTAAATAATCTTTAACTTTATTATTCAAATATGGATAGACGGATTTGAAAAGTGGTGGAATGACAGATCGATAAACCAAATCATCACGCATAGTGTTTTCGTATAAAGCCATACGATTATATCTTTCATTTTCTACATCACGGATTCTATCTATTTGGCGTTTTTTAAAACTATTATAATAAACACTTTCTTTGTCTATAATATTTTCAAAATCATTATTTATGTTAAAAGATAAAGCTCCTGGATACGAATCGTTCCCAAATGGAATACCGGAAAATGTTCCAACTACATAGTATGAGTCAAATGGAATAGATTCTAGGGCTACAGTATGTAATGCCATTGCTGGCACACTGGTACTGTCTAAAAGTCCTGTATGTGGGGCAGTTTGTAAAGTCCTGTATTTTTCGAAAGAATCTATAATTTCACTCCCTTTTATTTCATCAATACCCAGTCTTTTAAATTCCATTTGGAAAGCTTGAATTAATGCAGGCTCAAGGGGTATTTGTGTATCATAATCCCAAAGATATTTACTGTATTGGTCAATAGTTAAATTACCACTTTTTGCAATAACATTTGCAAGTGTATTTTTACCCTGACTTTCCAAAGTTTTTATTAATTCATTAACATCCATCAAAATAATATATCATATATGATATATTGGGACAATAATTTGACTTTGTTTAGTATATATGGTATCTTCTAGTTAAGAAATTATAAAAATATGATAACAAAAAAATTTACTGAGAAAACAGTGACTCTCTCAGAATTTGAATTACTTGAAATATTAAAAAAACAAGGTTTAGTAAAAGGTAATGACGGGATACGTTCTATGAAGATTACAGGAGACGGTCAAATGTTTCTCAAAATAGATTTCTTAGAAAAGGAAGAAGAATACAGGACTGGGATTATTTATGACGCAGAAAAACTTCTTAAAACAGAGATTCGCGATCTTCCTATAACAACTAGAACTCAAAATAAATTAAAAGCCAATGAAATTAAAAATTTAGGGGAACTAATTGATTGGACATTAGACGATCTTTGCAAAATACCAGGTCTTGGTAAGCATAGTCTATATGAACTTGAAAGGTTTTTAATTTTTGTTAACCTCAAGTTTAAAGAATAGATTTTTTAATTATACTACTGGTAAACCCAGTAGTTTTTTATAGCCATACTAGCTTGTATAAATATATAGGTTTGTGTTATAATAACTATATGAAGAAAGAAGTAAAAAATTTAAATACTTTTAGTGTAAAAATAGAGAAAGAAAAAAAGGGTTACAGCGCTGTTGTTCTTGGTATTAATGATGTTTGTGCCTCAGAAGGTAAAACATATGAAGATGTTTTAAAAAATATAGAAGAAGCACTTGAGTTGTATGTTGAGCATTTAAAAGTTAGTAAACCTAAACCTATAAAATCAAATATTATATTAATGCCAATATATGCCTAAGGTTCCTAATTATAAACAATTGCACAGTGTTTTAACTTCTTTGGGTTTTAAAATAATTAGACAAAAAGGAAGTCATGTGCAATATTTTAATGGATCTATTTGTATTACAATTCCAAAACATTCAAACAGAGAAGTTTCCATAGGTGTTTTTCTTGAAGTTTTAAAAAAATTGAATATAAATAAAGATCAATTTTGGAAAATCTAAACAAAAGATTAAAATATATGTTATTGGTTATGGGCGGTTAGCTCAGTTGGTAGAGCGCGTCATTGACGTTGACGATGTCACAGATTCGAATTCTGTACCGCCCACTTTTATTAAATAAATTTATTATGCAAAATCCAAATTTTATCCAAGTAACAAATCCTGACGGAACCAGGGGTAGTGTTAAATTACCACATGGTATTACAAATTATCTTATTGATATTGATGGAACTATTTGTGACGACATTCCAAACGAAGAACCAGAGAGAATTCCGAAGGCTATGGAAATTGCGGGCGCAAAGGAAAAAATAAATAGTTATTATGAAGCTGGGCATATCATTACATTTTTTACTTCACGCCTTGAATCCACAAGAGAAATCACTGAAAAATGGCTAAATGATCATGGTTTTAAATATCATCAAATGATAATGAACAAACCCCGTGGAGGAAACTACCACTTGATAGATGACAAACCAGTTGTCGCTACACAATTTGTTAATTGGGAAAGTTTGTAAGTATAACAAAATACAACGGCCGTTGTATTTTGTTATACTTACAATATAAAAAAACGGCCATGAGACCGTTTTGTAAGGTTTTATCAAAACCAGTAAAATTATTTATTCTAACGCGATATAAAATTTTACACGCCACAAATGTTCATCGCCTGGGTAAGATTGTACGCTGGTAATTGAGCGTGTATACATAGTATAATTACCCATGCCTTTAAGGAATTCATCAATATAATGATTTGCATTTTTCAATGCAATAAAAGCAGATGTTTCGTTCCGGGTTTCAATATAGGAATCTTTGTTTCCCTCCCATATATCATAACCTTTTCCGTTTCTCCACAAGGTCTTTCCGACCAAACTGATACCATTATCACTTGATGGCCACACCACTAGTGCATTATTTTTACCATGTTTGTAAAGTCGGGCATCACGCCATCCAAGATCAACCATGTCTTCAAGAGTTTTTTTTGCAAGAAGAGAATCGTGCAAGGAAAAGATGATTTTTTTGGAAGATGCTGTTACTAAGTTAGGCGGGTACTCCTTTTCTGGTAATGAAGCATAAGCAGGGTCAATGGCACTACTGTTACCACAGGATGAATTTTGAAATAAAATTGTACTAAGGGCAAAAAAACCCAAAATGATTTTTGTTTTCATATTTTTTTCGATTTATTTGATTGACTTACATTATATCATCTTTGGTATTAAAAGTCAATAGATAAAATAGGCTTAATTTGTTAAGATATTTGGATGTATATGAATGAAGTCAACGACATCCAAATTGTTATTTTAGCGGCGGGAAAGGGTACACGCATGGGGATGGAAATCCCCAAGGTTTTGGTGCCTTTTCATGGTAAGCCTATGATTGAATATGTTACAGAAGCTTGTCTGCACAGTGGCATTACAAATAAGCCTATACTAGTAGTTGGCTATGGTAAAGAGCTAATAATGAAGCATTTGGGAGACAAAGTCAGCTATATCGAGCAGACCGAGCAATTGGGTACTGGGCACGCTGTAAAGGTTACCCAAACGGGCATTTCATCAGATATAAAACATGTTTTAGTACTTTATGGCGATCAACCAGCAATAACTGGGGCGATGATAGCTAATTTGGCTAAGACTCATATTGATAGTGGAAAAAACTTAACCATGGCAACTGTTACCGTTCCTGATTTTGATAATTGGTATCAGGTTTTTTATTCATCTTTCAGTAGAATTATAAGAGATGAGAAAGGTATAATAATAAAAGGTATTGAATTTAAAGATGCAAATGAAGAACAGAAAAAAATCAAAGAATTAAATCCTTGTTATTTTTGTTTTAAAAAAGATTGGTTATACGAAAAATTAAGTGAAATTAAAAATGAAAATTCACAAGGTGAATATTATTTAACAGATTTAGTTGGGTATGCGGGGATTGATCAATCTATTGCATCAGTAAATATTTCACCGGAAGAAGCTTTGGGAGTAAATACTATTGAGCAACTTCGAGAACTCGAAAAGATAATTAAAAAAACTGATTAATTTAATCAGTTTTTTTAATTATCTTAAGTGACTAGTTGCTAGGTGCTAGTGACTAGTCTAGAACCTAGCCACTAGAAACTAGAACCTAGTTATGAACCTATGCTCTTTGGATGAACTGATATATGTCTTCAATGGCTTTGACTGCATCACCGGCTGCAATATTATTTTGATGGTAGAGCCCATTTGTACAATCGCCAGCTGCCCAAATACCTGCAGTCTCTGTACGCTGATTCATAGGGTCTACAATGATTGTATTAATAGGTGTTAGATTGATTACATCTTTAGCAAAATCAGTGCTAGGATATTGTCCGATTTCTACAAAGATTCCACCTGTTGGAATCGTTGATTCTTCATTTGTAGTTTTATCACGATATGTAAGAGAATTTACAAAAACTTCTCCGTCTACACGCACGATTTCAGCATTTAAAATTAATTTAACATTTGGTTTATCAAAAGTTTTCTGGACTGTTATGGCATCAGCTTTGAATTCATTATTTTTATGAATTATAGTTACACTTTTGCAATATGCGGACAGTTGCAAAGCAGATTCAAAGCCGGCATTTCCACCGCCAACAACAATAACATCCTGGCCTGAAAATACTGGTCCATCGCAAGATGCACAATATGTGATGCCTTTGTGTTCGTATTTGTCAGCATTGATAGCATTTAGTTTGCGACGAGAAGATCCAGTTGAAATAAGAACTGTTTTTGTAATTAAATTTTTCCCAGAATCAGTTTGGATTATAAATTGGCCATTTTCATTTTTTGTAATATTTGTGACTTTTTCACCTTCTATAGAATCCAAATAATCTCCAAGATAGGATAATGCATGAGCGCGTAAATTTTTCGCTAAATCTGCCCCACTTATTTCTTTTGTGCCAATCCAATTGTAAATAGTTTCGGATACTTGAGATTGTCCACCCCATTCGGATACGACAATTGCGGTTTTAAGTTGTTTGCGCGCTGAATAAACAGCCCCAGCTGCACCTGCTGGACCACCTCCTATAATTACAAGGTCATAAATTGTATCATTCATAAGTCCTATTTTAGCATATTAAATTAAAAAAGGTATCGTCTTAGACGATACCTTTAGTCTTCAAAAAGAAAGCATTTCTTTGAGCTCCATTTGGAGATTATGGTCCAAGATCGGGATAAAGTTCTTTAGGATATTCTCCAAAAAGATAGCTTCTGCATCCTTTGATACTTTTACTTTCTCTCTGTTGTATAAATAGTTGGAGATTATTGATCTCACTAATGCAGTCTGCTCTTTCCCAAAATCAAAAGAACTTATTTTTTTCAACCAAATATTGAAAGCTAAAGATCCAAAGTTGTGTTTCTTTTGCTTACCTATTTCCCAAAGTGAATGAAAGTCTTTTTTACTTTCGATACTTTCAATCAGCATATCCTGGGTGATTCCTTTAGTTGAAGATTTAAGCAAGTATTTCCATCTCTCTAATAGATGTTTAGGAAATTTCTCAAAAATTGGGTGACTTTCAAAGATCTTTAAGTATGAAGAGATTTTTTTGTTTCTTAACTGTTCTAATTTCTTCTTCATACCAAAAGACTGACCAAAGATACGAAAAATGCTCAGCAAAAAACTTTTTTGTGTTTCAGAATCAAGTTTATCAAAAACTTCAAGATAAACGCTAGAAATATAAAAAATATTTTCAAGGTTATCTAGTGATAATTGTTTTTGTTTGCTAAATATTTTGAAAAAGAGGTTTAAATAATCAGCATCAATTTCAATAAAGACTTTTTTGTGTATTTTGTGTATGTTTATCAAGTCTTCAATATCAGTAGCCATTGGAATTTTTACACGAAGTGTATCGAGTCTTTCTTCTTTCCCCCCTATTTCTTCCATACCAGCAATTGCAGTATATATTTTGGGTTTTTGGTCACCAAAAAGATAGGCGTGGCCTCGAAAGTTACCAAGAATTCTCACACCCTTAGATTTAGAAACTTCGTTTGCAATTTTAATAAATGTTTTGGCTATCAATACACGAGTTATTTTTTCCTGGTCATCAGAAAGGATCTCATTCAATTGTCTTGAATATCCACTGAAAGCAATCGCATACCCCTTCATTTCAGTTTGAGTAAAGTTTACATCCGAACGCTCAGACATTTCTTCAAGCATCTCTTGTTTATAATCTGCTAAGTTTTCAAAATCTGGTTTTTCAAGAAAGAGAATCTTTTTGAATAATAATCCAGAATTAGCTAACCCTTTAAAATCATAAAAGATTCGATTCTTGAGAATATGCTCTGCTGTATAGAAAAATAATTTAAAAAGACCTAATGGATCTTTTTCAATATTATAAATAATTTCCAGCATTTCTTTTCTGAACTGATCTTTGTGGGGAATATGTTCAAACAATTCCCATAACGATTGAACCTTGAGATTTGAAGTAGTTTCCGAGTTTAAGACCTCAATTACTTTTACTTTGATGTATTCTCCTATCTCTTGGATAAGGTGATATGTTTTTTGTTTAGGTCTAATTTCGGATGCAATACTACATATCGCCCATTTTTCTTCAAGAGAATTTCTAGAAGTTAGTTCTTTTTCAAGAACTCTCATTTTCTCAAACTCAGAGTATATTATGTACTCTGGATACTTAATTTCGATCTCTTTTAGGATCATTTCATCTAATTTTCGTAATTGCTTGACAGCTTGTTTTGAATAATTCATTGGTTTAATTTTAAAGAACTGAGAATGTGTATTTCTAGGTAACACATCGAAACCCTAATCTAAACAGGGTTGAATTTGCCTGGATTGATTTTTATTAAAAATAACAGTTATACATAGATTTGTCAAATAGTAGCACAAAAAAACAAATGCAGTTTTAACTGCATTTGTTTTTTTAATATATTAGCGTTTGTTTCGTCTTAAAAATGCGGGAACACTTGACCAGTCATCACTACCTGCTTCTTCAGATACAGAATCGTCAATAATGATATCAGGAGTTTTTATATTATTATCATTTGATTTCATATTGTTATCTTGATTTGCAAGTGCAGCAGGGGAATTTTGTGTATCATATAGTGAATTACTGCGAGATTCGTCAGAACCCAAGATAGAATTGATGCTTGAATTTACTTGTTGTGACATTGGAGTCACCCTTTTAGGCATATCTGTAGGGAAGCCTGTTGCGATTAAAGTAATTTTCATTTCGTGTTTGTTTAATTTATCATCACGGATCATTCCAAAAATAACTTTTGCATCTTTATCAACATTTTGAGTGATAATATTTGCAGCTTCGGAAACTTCGTGAATAGATAAATCATCACCTCCTGAAATTGCAAGTAAAACACCTTTGGCACCACTGATAGATAAATCAAGAAGTGGGGAATTGATGGCTTCCATGGCGGCTTTGGCTGCTCGGCCTTCACCACTGGCGCGTCCAATACCCATCAAAGCTGAGCCCGCATTAGCCATAACTGCGCGAATATCGGCAAAGTCGACATTGATCATTCCAGGAGTTGTGATAAGTTCTGAAATACCTTCGACTGCTTGACGAAGAATTTCATCACACATTGCAAAAGCATCTTTAAAACTTGTATCTTTTGGAGCAACAGAAAGAATTCTTTCATTTGGAATAACAATAATTGCATCTACTTCTTGTTCAAGATCTGCAATACCTTTTTCCGCCATACGCATACGTTGAGCACCTTCGAATAAAAATGGTTTTGTAACAACAGCAACGGTTAGGATGCCTTGTTCACGAGTTGCAGCAGCGACAATTGGACTTGCGCCTGTGCCAGTGCCACCACCCATACCACAAGCAATAAAAACCATGTCAGCGCCTTTGACAGCATCTTGAATTTCGGCTTTTGTTTCTTCGGCAGCTTTGCGTCCAATATCAGGGTTCATTCCGGCACCTAAACCTCGGGTCAGGTTTTTACCTAAATGAATCTTCTTTTCTGCTAATGATTTATGTAAATCTTGAGTATCAGTATTCATGACGATAAATTCGCCACCTTTTACTTTGGACTCAATCATATGATTGAGCGCATTTGCACCAGAGCCTCCGACTCCGATAACCTTGATACGAGCAAATGTCTCTATTGGTGTGTCAACTTTGGCCATAAGAATTTTCCATAATTAATGTATAACTTTTTGACTATACCAGAAAACTATACAGCTGACAAATTTTTTATACACTTGATTTATATCAAAAAAATGTCCTTATATAAGACATTTTAGGGCATTAAATCATGAAAAAAGTTTTTTATTTTGTTTGTAAAATTTTTATTGTTAGATGTATTTTTTATTTTATTAAATGTGTAATCTTTATAATTAAAATTACATAAACCATACGATACAATCCATGACACATCACGAATTCGAGGTTTTATTTGTAATAAATGTTCAGGTATACCAACTCGTGTTGGTAATCGCAAACTAGTTCGTGCAAGTGATTCAATTTGAGAGATATGTGAACCACCTCCTGTAATAATAATTCCAGCTGGTAATAATGCATCTCGATTTATTTTTTTTAAAAACTTTTCCAACAATTCAAAAATATCACGCAGACGAGCTTCGATAATTTCGGATAATTTTCTTTCTGAATATGAACCTATGGATTTACCTGTTTTTATAAGTTCAGCTTCTTCGACTCCAATTTTGAGACCCAGTGCGATATCTTTTGTAAAATCTGACCCACCAATAGGGAATACTTGTAATGCCAGTGGCAATCCATGCTCGTAAACAATTACCGAAACAGTTTCCGCACCAATATTTGCAAGCATAACACCATTTTGTTTTTGAGATTCAGTCAAAGCGACAGAACTTGCTGCAATAGGCGACGCAACAATATTTTCAACTTCGATACCTATTTCAGTAAAAAGATCAATAACATCAGATAAATGTTGAGCTAAACAAATAACAAAGAAAACTCGAACTTCGAGACGATTCCCACGCATACCAATAGGACGGCCCAAAACTTCTTTACTATCAATTTTATAAAGTATTGGTATAGTGTGTAAAACTTCACGATTTGTCAGATCTATTTTTTTCTCGGCTTCTTCAATAGCTTTTTGAATATCAAGCTCGGTAACTATTGCATCACTGCGAGTAATTAGACATTCACCGTTGGACAATACTGAGCTAACACTAATTCCACCAATAGATATATTTACTTTTTTAAAATCAGTATGAGATTGTTCTTTCAGTTGAGAAATTAGAGTCAAGACACATTCTTTAGCACTTTCTAAATGTGTTATATAACCATTGCGAAGACCTTTGGATTCACAAGCAGCAACTGCAATAATTTCTGAATATGGATTCTTATCCTTTTTTTTCAAAGTAACAATTGCTCGGGCTGTATGAGTCCCAATATCAATTCCAATTGTATAGTCTGATTGTTTATTTTTTCCGAACATTCTTATCTTTTGCAAGTTTTTTATTTAAATACAAATTTTTTAGTATTTTCATTTCCTGCATCTCCATTGTACTACTATGTTGGACATCATTCAAATGCAAACACCCGTGGATAAACAAAAACACTACATAAGTCGGGAAATCCATATCAAATTTCGGAGCCTGTAATTTGGCTGTTGGTAAATGTATAAAAATTTCACCGGATTTTTTTGTATAAGGAAATGATAAAATATTCGGAGTATAGTCCATATTCCTATATTTTTTATTTAAATTTGTGATTGTTTTTTTGTTAGCTATAACTAATGATAATTCATAATTTTTACCCAAAATATGATCTTTAATATTAATAAAAGGAAGACTGGAAATCTCCCTTTTATTAATATTTGATTTTGAAGACAAAAATACAATTGAAAATGTATCCGTATCAATCATAGTTTAAAAAGATTTTTTAGCACCTCGGACAATACGAGGTTTTATTTTGCCAAGCTTTTTAAGTTTTTCAATCTCTACGCCTTTTTTATTGCGCTTTAATTTATTTTTCTTATTTGTTAATTTTGATTTTGGTCTTTCATTGTATCTTTTTCCACGAACCTTTTTAACAATTTCAGAATCTTGAACTTTGCGTTGAAAACGACGTAGCAATGATGCCCCGGATTCAGTACCTGCTTTACTAACTTCTACTTGTATTT
>MFUO01000017.1 GCA_001786995.1 Candidatus Nomurabacteria bacterium RIFCSPLOWO2_01_FULL_33_17
TTTTCTTAAGTAAATTTAATTTACTTAAGAAAATATATTTAAAATTTATCTTTATATCAGATTTTAGTATTTCATTTATTTTCATAAATTATTAAGGATTATCTTCTTTTTCTAATTTATCAATAAGCTCTTCTATTCTTTCTAAATATGGACAATCACAATCAATGGCTTCTTTTTTTTCTAAATTTAATAACTCTAAAGCTTCTTCTTTAAAACCTGATTGAATAAATATTTCTGCTAATTCTATATTAAGATTAATTATTCCAAAATAATCATCTTCTGCTTGTTTTTTCCATAAATTTTTAGAATCTTCCCATTCAGAAATTTTATTTCTTGTATTTTTATCATCAAAACCATGTTCTTTTAAATATTCAATAAGTTCAGCTTTTAAAGCTTCTGTTTTTGATTCATGTTGAGAATTTTCATCTTCATTCTCTGGTATTGCTCTAAATTTTTCTTCGTTTTCCATAATATTTTTTATTACTGCAAATGTTTTTCTATATGGTCTATTTTTTTGATCAAACTATCTAATTTATTAGATAGATGATCTAATGTTATTTCATCTCTTTTTATATCTTTTTCAACTTGTGTAACCTCAGCTTTGTTTTCTTTCTCTATATCAATTTCGTGTTTAATACTTTTAATAATTATAGCATTACCAACAAATGTATGAACAAAAAGCCCAATTCCACCCAATAGTATTATCCCAATAATAACCGAAGCGATTGGTGAAAGTCTATTAATATCGGCAATTTCCCATACCCCACGCCAAAAAAGTATCACCCCAATACCAGCTAATAATGCATGCGTAAAAGGAAATTGTTCAAAATACTTCCGAGCTCGATCTTCAATATGTAAAAATATATTTTTCATCCCATTAGAGATTACAAATATAAAATTTGTACATCTTATTAACTATTAAAACTAAATCAACTTTGGACATAAAATATTATACACAATATAAATTAACTAATAAATCTCTAACGGGATAAATAATTTTTACAAACTAATGCCTAATAATTTCAGAATTGGGGCGGCGAGTGGGTCGGCAGTTGTGCCGTATACCATTACCCCACCCAAAAGCCCTGTAAGTATAATTGATATTAAACCAAGAATTGCAAGAATTTTTACTAATATATTATTAGTAAGAATTTTTTCAAAAAAAGTAAATAATTTTATTATACTGAAAAAGCCAAATTTGGAAATAAATTTAGGTATTAAAAATACTAAAGCTTCTCCAACTAAAATCAAACTATAAATCCAAGTTGAAGCACCTGCAAAAAATTGATGCGCCCCCAATACATCTTCATTGGGACGAACTAATTCTTCGGCAATCTCCCCTGTTGAACTTGCAGTAAATGCACTCACAACACCAACTAAAAGTAAAACAATCTCAATATGCTTCCAACTAACATTTGGAAACCATTTTTTAAAAGGCAAAACTTTTATAATAGAATAAAGAAAAAGCATTGCTATCGGAAAATGCACAATTATAGGATGAATGTTGTATTGCATACACTTCTATTATAGCAAAAATCCCCTAAATAGTGTACATACCCCCAGATAGCGCCTCAGGCGCTATCTGGTATTAAAGTATTTGTTCGGACTGTTGGGCTTGTTTTGCTTTTTCTCTTGCAGAATTAAGAGAGGTTAAAACCAGGGCAGCAAAGATACCAATGAGTAAGATTGTTGAAAAAATAACAACTATTACAATAATCCCAATATTATTATATTTCTTTTTTGATTCTATTGAATTCAAAATTAAAATATCTTCTTTTGTATATTTTGCTGGAACGACAAAAGTTTTTGAAAGATGATCATGCCAACCAACAGGATTATTAGATAAAAAAGACAAAAATTCAAATGGAATAAATCTTGCAAATGTTCTACCGACTATTTGCATAAATTTAGGCTTGTCCCCATTAAATCTTACCACTTTTGTACCTGTTATCCATTTACCTGGTGTGCGTTGCCAAATATATTCGAAAAATAAATAATAAAAAATTAATGCAATAAAACTAAATAGCGAAAAAATCAAAGAATCAAGACTATCAAAATTAACTAAATCTTCTATTTTTAGAATACTAGAAATAAAACCAGAAAAAAATCCTACAATAAAACAAATCAGAAAGAAAAACAAATAAAATCCAATAATATCAAGAAAGTAATTACCCACTCTTTTCCCTAAAGAAGCTGGCAATAAGGCTGGTTTAGCTGTATCAACTGGGCTAACAGGACTTGCAATACCCTGCCCACAACTTGAACAAAACACAGATCCTTCTATTAATTGATTCCCACATTTCTGACAAAACATATAAATTTCTTAAAATAGTCTAATAAATATTACTTTATAATAGTACAACTATTACATAGATAAATCAACAAACCTGCGTAAGAACGGTTCTTACGTAAGATCTTATGATATAAACCCTGCTAATTCAATTTCTCCTAAAATTCTTTGATTATCACATTCTTTTATCATTGCTAAAGATGTATGATTTGAAAATCCGACATATTCAATATTCTTTCCTTTTGATTGAGCATATTTTATGGCTGGAATTAAATCAGTATCAGAGCTTACAATAATTGCAGTATCATACTTATTCTCAAAACATCCTATGACTAAATCAATCGCCATTTTAACATCAACGCCCTTTTCTCGTATTTTATGGTCATAAACAATTTTACCTCGTTGTATATTAAACCCATCATTTTCTAAACCGGAAAGGAATTTTTGTTGTGCTTGAACCATCTTTTTAGATTTTTCACTTTTATCAAAATCTCTTATTATACCAATATAATATTTTTTATCTTCAAATTTTCTGTTCCCTGCTAAAAATTGAACAAACTTATTATAATCAACCTTTTGTCCAGTTGAAACAAAAGCGGGAATTCTTGTACCCTTAACAATAGCTTCTTTAAACAAGGCACGGTATATGTTACCGCCATCAATATAAATTACAACTCTTTCTCCTTCCATATAAAAAGTATAACATACAGAAACAAAAACTGCCCTTGGTTTGCACCAGTGGCAGTGAGGTTAATGAATCTAGTATACATAAATTCATAAAAGAAATCAAGTTATTATATAGTTATCCACATAATAGGGTGTTTTATAATCCAGATTGACTATCTTCTGCTAAATTATCCTCCATTTTTTTAAGAATAATATTTTTTAGTTCCTCTGCATGCTGTTTTTTAAGACCTGGAATATTGATTTTATTACCTGAACTTCCAATAGCTTCTGCCCCATTGCGATAACCAGCTGGAGTTGAGAAAAATGATGATTTCTTTTTATTGCCCAAACCACCATTTGATGCATCTTCAATAGATAAAGATGCAATACCCAGTATACGATCTAAAATATTTTGTTTTACAAAAACAGTTTGAATTACTCCATATGGCAAATGTCTTGTTTTTTTATAAATAACACCTTGCTTAATATCTAAAAACTTTTCTCCTATTGAGTAATGAAACATACTTCGAACTATTGGTGTCCAGACTAACGAAGCTATCATTATAATGATCAAACGAATATCAATATACCCAAAAATAAATATAATTATATTTATTAAAAAAAGCACCAAAGGTATAGATAATACCCAGCGAAGTGTTATTGGATAATTTTTTCTGTAATTATTTGATTGTTTTCCATAAATTAAATATTAGTTTGTATATTAGAAACATTTTGTTTTTTATTCAATTTTTCATGAATTGTTGAAAGAAGAAGTTCTCGAAGTCCATCTGCGGCGGGTTTTCTTACTCCATCAATATGAGCTTCCATACCCGAAGTAGCCGTTGCACTAGATAAATGAACATCATAAATTCCTAAAATTCTATCCCATAAATCTTGGTCAACATATACATCTTGAACTCTTTCATATGGTATTGTAATTTCATGAGGAGTAATTGGACCCTTTTTAATAATTATATATTTATCAGTAAGGTCATAAAAATAAACTGCAAAATACCATCTTTGATATAAATAAGTTAAGAATGATATAAAAGCTAAAACTAGAATAGTAATAAAGACTATTTTTAAAACTGCTGGAAACCATACATCATCATTTCCAGTTACAGCTCCAAAAATAAGCATTGCATCATAAATAGCTAATAAAAAGAACCAAACTAATACAGATGAAATAGTCTTTTTAAAAATCTTTCTTCGACTTAACGGAAATTTTTCTCTAGTTGGACTTTGTGTAATATTCATTTTAATAAAATCTAATGAATTAATAATGACTTAAATTTACCATAATAAATGGATTTTGTCTATAAATTTGGCTACGGAACTTGGACTCGAATCTTACAGATTCCTGTACACCTTTCGTATCGTACTCACTTTGTTCCGTGCGATATACTCAAGGTCTTCTCGTCCAAGGCGTATATGAAGTAGTTCATATACTTTCCGTAGCAAATCTAAAAAACCAATTTATTTGGATGTTTTTTAGCTTGGCTACGGAACTTGGACTCGAACCAAGATAATCTCCTTCAGAGGGAGAGGTCCTACCATTAGACGATTCCGTAATAACCATACTATATCATAAAATTCTATTCATTCAATAAACCAGAAATCAAACAGAGCAAGGACTCTATTGCTCTGTTTGTATATGTGATTTTTACTTTTTTACTTTCTTTGGTTTTTTTGTTTCTTTTCTGTCTCTATTGTCGCCTTTTCCCATAACTTTATATTTATTAATTTTAATTAGTATATTATAGCAGATTATAATTTATAACAAAATATGCTATAATATAGTAATGAATGATGAAATAAATCCAGTAACAAAATACAAGCTTTTGACTGTTGACGATATTAAAAATGCTTGCGAATTCAGATATGGCAAAAACGGTGAAATGGTGGAACTATGCCAAATGTCTGAAGAATTAAAACAAGGTATTGATGCATTACAACAATTTTCTCGTATTGCTACGATTTATGGGTCAGCTAGATTTAAAGAAGATCATCCTGACTATATAGCAACAGAGAAACTAGCTTATGCATTAGCGAAAGAATTGGGTTACAGTATTGTAACTGGTGGTGGAGGAGGAATTATGGAAGCTGGTAATCGTGGTGCATATCGCGCAAATGGAACATCTATTGGTGTAACAATTGTTATTCCACACGAACAAAAAACTAATAAATATGTAACGGATATTGTTCCTTTTAATTATTTCTTTACAAGAAAAGTAGCATTACGATATTCCAGTGAACTTGCTATATATTGCCCTGGTGGATTTGGAACATTTGATGAGCTTTTTGAAGTAATTACTTTAATTCAAACAAAGAAAATGAATCCTATACCCGTTGTTCTTTTTGGTACTAAATTTTGGAATCCGGTAGATAAATTAATCAAAAAAATGCTGGTTGAAGAATACGGAACCATCAATAACGAAGATAGGCATTTATATGTTATAACGGACGACATACCTACTGTTCTTGAAATTGCTGCAGCAACAGATTTAAAAAATGGAAGTAAAGGAGAAATACATACTTTAAGATAATTTATTTTTTTCTATTTTTACATGCCTTACAAAATGCAGTAAAAAGTTTGTGTGGAGCAAGAGGCCGAGCTAAAAATTCGGGATGAAATTGTGTTGCCAAGAAAAATGGATGTTTTGAAATTGGTAATTCAACAATTTCACAAAGCTTACCATCTGGAGATAGCCCTGAAAAAATCATTCCATATTTTTCTAACATTTCAACATAATAATTGTTTACTTCATATCTATGACGATGGCGCTCGCTAATTGTATTTAAAGATATTTGGGCAAGTTTCGATGAATTAAAATAGGCTTTCCAAGCTACAGACCCAGGTTTAAGTATAGCCGGATAGGCCCCTAAACGCATTGTACCGCCCATTCTTTTATTACCTATTAAATTTAATTGATCATCCATAACTGTAATTACAAGATTTTTTGATTTTGGGTCAACCTCTCTCGTATTTGCATCTTTTAATTTTAAAACATTTCGAGCATATTCAATAACAGCCAATTGCATACCATAACAAAGCCCAAGATAAGGGATTTTATTTTTGCGAACATATTCAATAACAGAAATTATGCCTTCTATACCGCGTGAACCAAATCCACCAGGTACTATAACACCATCAAATTTAGATAATTCTTTCAATTCTTTTAATCCACCATTTTTTTCATATTTAGAGGCATTAATCCAAGTCAAAACTGGCTTTTTATTAATGGCAAAACTCGAATATTTAATAGCTTCAATTACAGAAATATAAACATCAGACAAAACAAAATCCCCAGAATTAAAATATTTCCCAACAATAGCAATATGAAGTTCATCTTTAATTGTTTTAGTTTTATTAACAAATTTATTCCATTCGCGTGCCCCATCTTTAGGTGTTATAGGGCAAGACATGGATAATGTACTGCAAATCAAATCAGACAATCCTTCTTTCTCAAAATTAATTGGTATATCATAAATACTTTTAACATCTGGCGCAGAAATAACTCGATTTGCTGGAATATTGCAAAAAACTGATAATTTTTCTTTGCGTTTATCATCCATTGCAACTTTGGACCGAGCAATGATAATATCCGGTTGAATACCTGATGCATTTAATGTTCGAACAGCATGTTGTGTTGGTTTAGTCTTCATTTCACCAAGTGTACCTGGAATAGGTAAATATGAGACCATAACAAAAAATACTTGGTTTGGATATTTGTTTTTCATCATTCGAGCAGCTTCTAAAAAGAGCATATTCTGATATTCACCAACAGTACCACCAATTTCTACAACAACAACATCAGCATTTTCTTTATCCCCTGCTTTTTCTATACGCTCAATGACTTCCATTGGGATATGTGGAACAACTTCAACACATTTACCATCATATTCTAAATTTCTTTCTTTTTGAATTACGGATTGATAAACAACACCTGTGGTCATATAATTTTCACGCCCTATATCTTTATTTAAAAATCTTTCATAATTTCCCATATCTTGATCAGTCTCATAACCATCATGAAGTACAAATACTTCACCATGCTCACCAGGGTTCATAGTACCAGCATCAATATTGATATAGGGATCTATTTTGACAGCTGTAACACATTGCCCACGGTCTTGCAAAATCTTTGCTATAGAACTAGCTGCAATACCTTTGCCGACACCAGAAATTACTCCCCCTACTACAAAAATATAACTTCGTATTGGTAAAATGATTTTTTTTACTTTTTTCTCCATATATATTATTTTTTTAAGTATTTTGAAACTGATAGAAAACTAGAAATAACACCCAAAAATATTCCAGAAAATAGAACCAATGATGCAATCTCTAAAACATTATTTATATAATATTGGAATAAATCTACACCAAAAAATATAGTCAGTGAATCGCGCAATATATATGTAACACCCAGAAACAATAATAGTGTAATGATGGCGGCAATAATAGAATAAACTATTTGTGCAACAATAAATGGCCCACGAATATACGAACCACGTGCTCCTACGAGTCTCATTACTTCTATTTCGTCTTTCATTGAATAAATGCTAAGTCGTATAGTATTAGATGTAACCATAATAGCAATTATTATGAAAATAAGAGTTAAAGTATAACCAAACTTTTTTACACCATCACGCAATAATAATATTTTATCAATAACAACTTTGTTATTGATAAAATTGGGTTTAAAAATAAAAGATTTATTTTCTTCAAGAAATGTTAAATTCCCTTCTAAACTTGTAATTATGCTTTCATATTCGGCAGTATCTTTAGCGTGTATAACAAACGATGCACGAAGTGGGTTATAACCAACTTCTTCTAATGCTTGTAATGCTACATCATCTGTTGAGTGTCTTTCGCGATAACGAACTAAAGCTTCTTCTTTAGAAACAAACTCTACTGTTTTAATTTCATTTATGGCTTCAAGATTTTTTTGCATATTGGCAATTGTTTCATCATTAGCAGAATCAGCAATATATAATGTAACATCAACTCGTGATTCAATGGCCCGAATTGAAGCATCTAGTAGTGCTTGTGTGAAAAATAATCCAAGTATTACTGTTAATGTAACAACTGTAATTGCAATAGATGATGCTCCAAGTATTCCACTACGACGAGCAAGTGACAACCCTGATTTTATAACGCGACGTAAAAGTGTACGATTCATATATTATATGTGCATTTTGCTATTAGTGTGATGTTTATCATCTTTAACAATCCGTCCATGTTCAAGCTCTATAAATCTGCGAGCATATTTGTGAGCTAGATCTGGGGTATGTGTTGTCATAAGTACTGTTGTTCCAAGATCTGATAATTTACGCAAAACTTGCATAACAGAATGTGCTGATTCTGGGTCCAAACTAGATGTTGGTTCATCAGCAAGTAATAATTCTGGTTGATTAATTATTGCTCGGGCAATTGCTAAACGCTGTTTTTCACCACCAGAAAGAGTTTCTGGAAAAGCATACATTTTATCTTGAAGTGAAACTAATTCTAATATATGAGGAACGTATTCTAAAATATCCTCATCACTATGTTCGCCTACTTCCATAGCAAAAGCTACATTTTCAAAAACAGTTTTATTTTTAATTAAACGAAAGTCTTGAAATATAGTACCAATACGTCGACGAAGAATAAGAAGGTCTTTGCGTGATAACGAATGAATATCTTGAGATTCATAAAAAATAGTACCAGAAGTTGGTATTTCTTCTGCTAATATTAATTTCATTATTGTTGTTTTACCAGACCCAGAATGGCCCATAATGGCCACAAATTCACCCGGGGAGACGGTAAGAGATACATCATTAAGGGATTCAGTTTCATCTTTATATACCTTGGTGACATTTGTTAAATAAAGCATAGGTGTATTTTATCATATCTACCCCTCTTGAACAATGAAAATATCCAAATCTCCAGACAATACACCATCAATATTACTTGTTTCAATACCAGTGCGTAAATCTTTGACTTGTTTATAAGGGTGCAAAACATAATTTCGAATCTGACTTCCCCATTCGTTTTCAACCTTGCCAGCCAAAGATAATTCATTTATTTGTTTTAAGTTTAATTTTTCAAGATGAATCATTAATTTACTATAAAGCATCTTCATAGCTTTATCACGATTCAATTCCTGAGAACGCTCGGTTGAAACATGCACATTTATACCAGTTGGAATATGAGTTATACGAACTGCGGTTTCTCTTTTATTTACATTTTGTCCCCCGGGACCACTTGATTTACTAAATGAAATCTCAAGATCATCTGGTTTAATTTCACCAAGTTCTATATTTTCAATCAATGGGACAATATCGACTAATGCAAATGAAGTTTCTCGTGTATGTTTTGCATTAAATGGTGAAAGACGAACCAGCCTATGCACACCAGACTCATTTTGAAGTATTCCAAAAGCTCCTACTTTACCGGAAGATTCGTGATTTCCAGAAACTTCATATGAAATACTTCGAAATCCAGATTTACTTTCTTGTATATCCAATAAATTTAATTTAAATTTATTTTTATTTAAATAAGAAACATACATTTCATTTAACATTCTTACAAAATCTTCGGCATCGTCCCCCCCTGCTCCTGCATAAATTGTTAAAATTGCATTGGAAGAGAAGCGTTTTTTAATTTCGCCTAATTCACGCTTTAATTCTTGATATTTTTGTAATACAGTATTTGCAATTTCTTTATTACTCCAAAAATCCCCACTGGACATTTGGTTATCAATATCATTTATTTCTTGATTAATTTGTTCAATTGAGCGCATAGAGCCGTCAGTGAGAATCGGACTCACGGTCTCGATATTACCAATATCGTGCTTTACCACTAAGCTATAACGGCTAAAAATTCAATTTTGCCCATATATTAGGACTAAAACAATCCTAGTATACAGAAAAAATAATATTATTCAAATATAGCTAATTTCAAAACTCTGGAATGATCTTTAAGAAAACCATAACCAGTGCAAAGAAGATAAAAAATCCTCCAATAATCCGAGCTAGTATTTTTTCATTAATTTTATTAGCAAAAATAGAACTAATAATTCCTCCGACTGCTGCTGATATACCAATAATTATGCCTAATCTAAAATCAATATTTCTATTTTCTGCATAGCCCATTACACCAGATAAAGCAGTTAATAACATAACAAAACTGGATGTACCAATAGATTTTTTGATATCAAATCTTAAAACAGAATAAAGAATAATAAATACAGACAGTCCTCCACCAGCTCCAAATATACCAGTAGCTAATCCAATAATTAATCCCATAATAATCATTCCGATTGGATTTTTTAAATATATTGATATTCTCTCTGGTATAAATAAACTATTATTATTTTTAGACAAACCAGTTTTAAACATTTTAAAACCAAATAAAACCATACATATTGCTAAAATGAATAAAATAAACGATCTGGAAATTTCAACAACAAGATATGACCCTATTTGTGCACCTATTAATGCTCCAACAATTATCCATAATATTTCTTTTATATTTATATTTTTTGCGCGATAATAAGAATATGAAACTGTTCCAGAAGCAATAACATCAACCAATAAACTTGTACCCAGTACAATTGGCAAAGGTATATTAAAAAAAGTTGTAAAAATTGGAATCAATATCAAAACTCCTGATGCTCCTGTAAGCCCAGTAATAGCCCCAACAATAATTCCAATAATAATGTAAATAATCAAAAAATAATCCACCTAACAAATAATATAAATTATAACATAAAATCAAAAATTCCCATCTGCGCAAGAACCGTTCTTACGCAGATTTTAATTAATAGCTTTTGATAATAAATATATTAAAGCTCCACATAATCCCCATAAAGGAATAGCCAATAAACTTGTATGCCCTGCAATCGAATATTTATTGTACATCCAAAGTCTTTGCCCAACAACTGTTTTGTAAGAATAACCAATACAATATTCAAGTATTGTTCCAAGAACAGCAAATATTAAAAAGTATTTTAATATTGATAGACTAACAGTAAATGACATTACAAGCACGGCAAGTAATGGAATAGAAATAAGAAATAGATACCTAGAAAATTTAAAGTGTACAATTTGATGCTTTTTTTCAATACCATTTTTCTTAAAATAAATTTTAGACAAAAACGATTCAATTCCAACTCCAAAAACTATAACTCCTAAAAAAATTATTAAATCAAAATACATACTCATAAGATGATTATATCATTTCTAACATCCAATTAATACACTAATTTGCGTGAGAACGGTTCTTACGCAGGTTCTTCTTCTATAAAATAATTCTCAACAAAATCTTTAAACTCTTGAACACCTTGAAAATAATCGGGGAAATTTTCTGGATTAATTATATTCCTCTCTAACCTATTTTCTCCAATATAATCAAGATAGCTAGAATACTGATATATTTCTAAAAACTTCTTCATTTCTAATGATTGATTTTTAATCTCTTCTTTCCACTTAGGAAAACCTATTTCTATTGGATTAATATGTATATAACCAAATAGTTGGCGCATATAATTGTCATCAACTCCAATTAATTTTGATTTAAAAAGACCACCAAATAATGCACCCTTTCTTTGTTGGCTAATATTAAAATACATTGAATATGCAACACCTAGTTTTCTCATGAATTTTGTAATACCTCCATCAATTTCTTGTTTGACGACTAAATGAAAATGATTTGTCATCAAACACCATGTCCCAATAGAAACCAATTGTTGTCCCCTATCTAAAACTAGAATTTCATGAAAAGTTTTATGCTGTCTATTTAAAAGATCATCAAGCCGAACAGTATCTGTTGAATTTGAAAGATAAAGAAGCATTATGAATCTCTCATAATCTTTTCGTGATTTAAAAATAATTCTTTTATCAATACCACGATTAAAAATGTGATAATATTCACCAGTTATAAATGGATCCTTTCTTAACATTATTTAATTATAACAAAATAAAAAATCTGCGCAAGAACGGTTCTTACGCAATTATTTTTCTGTAATAGACTCGATTTGATAGAGTTTGTTTTGTTGTGATGTATATTGTTTAATGTCTTTAATCTCCCCTGTTTTATAGACCTTGAGTTGGACAATAAGACCTTGCATGGTTTCAGCACTGAAATATTGATCAAACATAAAATTTCCTAAACTGTAAATTATAACTTTGTCTTTATAAATCTCTATATCTTGAACAACATGTGGGTGATGTCCTGCAATAATATCCGCACCATTGTCTATCGCTAAATGTGCCAAATATGTTTGACGAGCATTGTGTTTTTGATATTCTTCACCCCAATGAATAGAAACTATAAGAGTGTCACATTGACTTTCTACAGACTTTATAATATTTTCAAAATCAGGGTCACTGGCAAGTAAAATTCCAGGACTTTTCTCAGTTGCCTGCATCCAATCCGGACCAACATCGGAAAATCCTAAATAGCAAACCTTGATATTATTATTTTCTATAATTTGGGGTTTTTGGGCATCAAGATAATTCTCCCCTGCTCCGGTAAATAAAATACCACCGGAAGTTAGCCGATTTAAAGTATCACTAAACGCAAGTGTTGTATAATCCCCTACATGATTGTTCGCAAAACTAACGATATCAATACCAAGATTTTTTAAAAGACTGATAACTGTCGGATTCATTCGAAAAGAATAAATACTGCCCACATTGTGCCCAACATCAGAAACTGGACCTTCTAAATTTAAAAATGAAATATCATCATTTTGAAAAATTTCTAACTGTCCAGCTTTATCATCTATTCTGACATTTTTAAAAAGTTCATCAAGATCTCCATTAAAATTTTTATTAACGCTTCCTTTGACCCCACGGTCAAACATGACATCCCCAGCAAAAGTTAAAACAACATAATCAGGTTCTTTTTCTTTAAAATTTAAAGGCTCTAAAACTTGTGCATTTTGGTTATTTTTGACAACTTGAGACCCAAAAACATTCGAAAACAAACCACCAAAAAATACCCAATAAAATAATGAGCCAAAAATTAAAGTTATAAATATTGATAACAATATTTTTTTCATTATATTTAGAGTCTAGCACAAAATACTTTTACTTGCTAAATAAGCTTATATTTGGTACTATAATGTATCACGGAGACACAATGAGGTATCTCCGAAGGAACATATAGCGCGAATAACAACAAGGTTATGAGTAATAGAGGATAGTAGTAAAATGGTTAAATAATATATCGCGGAGTAGAGAAGAGGTATCTCACAAGGCTCATAACCTTGGGACCCCCGTTCGATTCGGGGCTCCGCAACAATCCTGCCCGCAATGCTAAACACAGCTTTTGCAGGCGGGCGAAATGTGACAGATTTCAAACTATCACAATTCGAAATTAGAATATGTCGGCGTAGCTCAGTTAGTTAGAGCGCGGCACTCATAAAGCCGAGGTCGGAGGCGCGCATCCTCCCGTCGACACAATATAAAAATAGTATATTGTTAGTATATATTACTATCACGGTATATAATATAGGTATGCCGATATATAAAGAAGTAAACAAAGATTTCTTTAAAAAATGGACCCATGACATGGCTTATATTCTGGGATTTTTTTCTGCTGATGGATATATAACAGTTAATAAACGAGGGGGACAGTTTTGGTGTATCCAGATCACAGATAAAAAGTTATTAGAGGATATACAAAAAACAGTCCGTTCAAATCATACAATTAGTGAAAGAAAAAGGGAAATAAATGAAAAGACTTTGTATCGTTTACAAATTGGTAGTATAGAGATGTGTAACGATTTAAGAAAGTTAGGACTTTTTGAGAAGAAAACAAAAAATATGGTTGTTCCGAATGTTCCAGATAAATATTTAGGTTCTTTTGTCCGCGGTTATTTTGATGGAGATGGAAATATTTGGATGGGCTATACTCATAAAAATACTAAAAATCCGATTTTAACTATACAGACTATGTTTACATCATCTTCATTTAATTTCCTAAAACAACTTCATTCTAAACTCTTAAAAAATATATTATCTGGCGGATCGTTATATCAACCAAAACCCAATTATTTCCGATTGCTTTATAGTAGAAATGACACTTTGAAATTATATAATTTCATGTATAATGGGACAGTCAAGCTTTCTAGGGGTTTATTCCTCCAAAGAAAAAAGGAAGTTTTTGACAAATTTGCGGCTGTAGCTCAACGGTAGAGCACTCGCCTGTCGATTGGCAGCTTTTCGTCGAAATGGCGAATTGAAACTCTCTGGGATATCGGTGAATGCTAAATCTGTATATTATGGACATGCGAACACCGAGGGAACCCTTATGTAAAAATACTTTAATAAACAAAATAAGTAATTAAGGGGCGCCGTAGAGACTAGATACCGGAGTACCTAAACCCTTTATTTTAATAAAGGAAATGGTAAAGATATAGTCCATGCCATTACGAAAGTCTTGGAATTAATGCACGCGAGAGGTCGAGGGGTCAGCACCCTTCAGCCGCGCAAGAAAATCCCCGAAAGGGGATTTTTGCTTGCCGGCTTAAGAAATGTCTGGGAGACATTTCGTAGGGTGCTGACGAGCTTTTGCGATAGATTTTGATGGTGAGCTTGTCGAATCAGAAAAAATATATCCAAAAGGTATACTGTTCATGTAATGAAAAGCACCCTTCATCCGCGCATAAGAAAAACAGCTATTTTGTATAGGTGTTTTTTTGTGAGTGTATTGAACGTGGAACTGTGTTATTATTTGAATATGAACGAAGGACTACCTAAGGAAATTAAATATACAGAAAAAAGTGATCCTGGAGAAGAAAGGGATGTAAATCTGATTATGGAGACAGTAAAAATAGATTCGCAAAGAATTTTGGAAAAGATAAGAAATTCGATAGATAATCACAAATATGGAGCAATTTTAGGGATAGATGGTGGCGGAAGAGTCCCAGCTCTTATTTTAGGTAAAACTATCAATAATATATACGCCTCAAAAAGGGAAGAAAAAATTAAAACCTTTTTTATTACTGGATCTCGTAGTCTTAATATTTATGGTAAAGATACTGAAAAAATTAAACAACTCACAAGTTATTTTAAGCAAAATTCTTTTGAAGGTATAAAAAATAAAGATGGCAAAGTATTGATTGTCGAAGATGTGGTTGCTAGTGGCGCTTCATTAAAACTTATTGTGCAAGTTTTGCAAGATTTGAAACTTCAATACGATATAACTACCTTGTCTTTTGATGATTCAAGGCTAATCAACAATAATAATAAAGAGAAAGATATTGTAGAGATTGAAAAAAAATTGGGTTCAAAAATTCACTATGGAGAATATGGGGGAGTTTCAAAATTATATGGTAGTAAGCAAATGCAGGGAGTACATAAAAGTCCAGACTTACTGTTTAGTAAACCTCTAGGTAAACCCGTGTCTAAAGTAAAATATGTAAATATTCCTTCACTTGATGGTCATTCTTTTGAATTTATTCAAGATGAACAAAACAAGGAAGTCTTGAGAGGGACCAGAGAATTAGTATCTAAAATATCTGAAGAGCTGACAAAAGAATACTTGAAATAAAACTGGTAGATAAATATATCAATTATGATTTTGTATCGCAATTCCTATTTCGTTCACTAAGCCACGCATATAAAAATAACCATATTAATATGGTTATTTTTATTTACACCACACCAAATTCTTCTAAGACACTGCGATACATGTTGATTGTGCGAATTACATCTTCTTTGGCAAGTTTGTAGCTAGAGCCTTCGTGGGCTATGTCATTGCGAACTTTGTGAGCTTCCCAGGCGTATTTATAACTTGCAAATGGCCTTTCCCCGGCATTAGTTAACATTTCGCTAATTCCATTACCAGTAAAACCACCATATTCTAAAGCTTCTTCAAGTAAAACATCGGCTTCGATTATGGCAACTCGCCAATCGGCTTCAGATGAACTAACAATTAAATTTTCAATCAATTCCCAACGAGGATTTCGAGCGGCGTCGGAAACTCTTTTTTGATATTCATCTATTTTATGGTCAACATGAGATTTTTCATGAGCTTGAATCATAAACATCCGAATAATAGTATAAAAAATAATAACAGCAAAAATTGCCGAGAGAGTTCCGGAAATAATTCCAATTTGATTAAGAAGTATGGAAATGCTATTACTCATTATTTTTATTATTTAAATTTTCTATATCACGACCAATTGTAAATAAATGCTCTTCATTAAAATGTGACGCATAGGCTTGGACACCAACTGGTAAACTATCTTTATTATACCTTACTGGAACTGTTATACCAGGAATACCAGCGATGTTTCCCGGAGCTGTAAATAAATCCTCTAAATACATTGCCAATGGACTATCAGACTTTTCACCAAATTTAAATGGTAACCCTGGCGCTGTTGGTAACATTATAATATCTACATCTTTAAATGCATTTATAAATTCATTTTTAATTGCTTTTTGTAATGCTATTGCTTTATTATAATATGCATCATAGTACCCATGAGATAATATAAATGCACCCAGTATGCAACGACGACGAACCTCTAAACCAAAACCGCCCGTTCTTACTTTTTCATAATAATCATTTAAATTTAAATTAGCATCATCAGGGTGAAAGCCAAATCGTAAACCATCAAAACGACCCAAATTACTGGATACTTCAGCCGGCTGGATAACATAATATACAGCTAAAGATAATGGAGTTAAAGGTAATTTAATATCCACAATTTCATAACCCATATCTTTAAGGCCTGATACAGTTTTGTTAAATGCATCCATAATTTCAGGGTCAACCCCATCTTTAATAAAATCTCGTGGTATACCAATTATCTTTTTAAATTCTTTTTTGTATTCATTTCTTTTAATAATTGGGACTAAAGTCTGATCCATAGAATCAGGTATAGACAATGCATTGTATAATATTTCAGCATCATCAATATTTTTTGCTAATGGGCCAATTTGGTCAAAAGAACTGGCCATTGCAATAAGACCATATCGTGAGACTGTGCCGTATGTAGGCTTTAAACCAACAAGCCCGCAATATGCAGCCGGTTGACGGATAGAGCCCCCAGTGTCTGAACCAAGTGAGACTAATGCCCCATACATACTAACAGCAGCGGCTGACCCGCCAGATGAACCACCTGGGACACGAGTAATATCAAGCGGATTTAATGTATTACCAAAACTTGAACTTTCGGTTGAAGAACCCATAGCAAATTCATCCATATTTGTGCGACCCAATATTATAGCACCTTGGTTTAATAATTCTTGAATCACAGGACTAGTATAAGGTGCTACATAATTTTCAAGCATTTTTGAACCTGCAGATGCAATGTGCCCCATAAATAACATATTATCTTTTATGGCTATTGGTACACCTGTTAAAAATGTAGCGGTCCCATTGTCGATTTTTTCTTGAGCTAGCTTTACATAATCTGCTACATCACTAAAAATTTCTAAATATGCATTTATTTTTTCATTATTTTTTATAATGTTTCCCATATATAAAGACACAACTTCGTTAACAGTAGTCTCTTTATTTATATACAATTCGTGAAGCTCTTTAATATTAAGTGTGGAAATATCAATCATAAAAATTAATCATTATTTAAAACTTTAGGAACTTTTACATATCCATTTTCTTTCATTGGAACATTGTTCATAAAGTCAAAACTAATTTGATCTTGATTTGATATATCAGCCCGCAATATTGGATTGTCTTTATTTATATCATCCTGTTTTATATCAATATCTACATTTTGAATTTGGTCAATATAACCCAAAATAGATTCCATATTGGGAATTAAATTTTTGCTTTCTATCTCATTTACATTTATTTTTACATAGCCGGCTAACCGTACAATATCGTCATGTGTCATATATAGATAGTATACCTTAATTTGATAGCATTTTCAAAAATTCATTCTCACTGATGATAGGAACGCCTAAACTAACAGCATTGGTATATTTAGAGCCCGGGTCAGTACCGGCTAACAAAAATGTAGTATTACCCGATACACTGCCAGCAACTTTGCCCCCATTATCAAGAATCATTTTTTTAGCATCATCGCGTGAAAGTACTGGCAATGTCCCAGTAATTACAAATATTTTATTTTCTAATTTTTTACTATTTAATTTTTTAAATTCTTTAATATTTAAATGTTTTAATAAATTATTTAAAACTTTTTGATTATGAGTATCTGAAAAATAACTAACTATAGATTGTGCCATTGTGCCACCTATGCCATCGATAGATTCAATATCATTCAAAGATGCATTTTGTAAATTCTTAAAATTTCCAAATTTTTTAGCTATTAGTATTGCACTCTCTTCGCCCACATGATGTATACCAAGTGCAAATATAAATTTTGATAATTCAACATCCTTACTTTTATTTATAGCATTTATTAAATTATCTGCACTTTTCTCCCCCATTTTTTCCAAAATTGATAAGTCCCCATTTTTTAATTCATAAATGTCTGATTTTTCAACAACCAAGCCTGCATTTACAAGTTTTTCAACTATTTTATCCCCCATACCAACAATATTCATTCCTTTTTTAGAAACAAAATGAATAAGATTTTCCAATTCTTGCGCAAAACATTTTTTATTTAAACAATACATAGCAACAGATGTTTCATTTGTGCCTATTTTTTTTGTGGCAACATTGCTATTACAAACAGGGCATTTATTTGGCATTTTAAAAAGTTTTTCGTTCCCTTGTCGTAAATTAGTTAATACGCTAACAATATCGGGTATGACATCGCCGGCTTTTTTAATTATGACAGTATCACCTATTTTTAAACCCAATTTTTTTATTTCATCTTGATTATGTAATGTTGCACGAGACACCAATGAGCCAGCGATAAGAACGGGACGCAAATGTGCTACTGGCGTTAATGCTCCTGTACGACCAACTTGCACAACAATATCAAGAACTGTTGTTGTGGCCTCGACAGCTGGGAATTTATAAGCCACGCCAAAACGGGGCGATTTTGCAGTATAACCAATGGCTTGTGAAATAGAAAAACTGTTGATTTTAATAACCATACCATCAACGCCATATTCGTGTTTGTCTTTTAGAATAGATTGTTTTTTATAAAAATCCTCTATATCATTTACATTTTTACAAACTTTATAATTTGGATTTACATTGAAACCAAATTGGTTCAACAATTCTAAGGTTTGTTTTTGAGTTTCAGGACTCGCACCCCCAGTAATTTTGTCAATTGCATATGTAAAAAACTGTATGTTTCGAGATTTTGTAATAGCAGGATCAAGTTGTCGCAAAGACCCAGCAGCAGCATTGCGTGTATTTGCAAATAATGACAAATTATCTTTTTCACGCTCTTTGTTTAATTTTTCTAAATCGCTTTTTTTCATCCAAGCTTCACCAACAACGATTAAATTTATCTTTTTATTTAATTTTTTAGGAATTGCATTTATAGCCATGACACTGTGAGTAATATCTTCACCAATTGTGCCATCTCCCCTGGTTGCACCACTTGTTAAATTACCATTTTGATAAGTTAAAATTACTTTTAAACCGTCGATTTTTAATTCAGTAATATATTCTAGATTTTTATTTTTTAAATTTGATTTTTCAATAAACCTATTTATTTTTTCTTCCCATTTTATTAATTCATCATATGAAAAAATATTATCATACGAATATTGGGGAAAACTATGCTTAACTTTTGTAAACTTTTCTATTGGAGCATCGCCAACAGTGACAGTTGGGCTATTAATATCTTTAAATTCCGGAAAATTCTCTTCTAAATTCAAAAGTTCATATACCAAAGCATCATAAGCTTCGTCACTAATCTCCGCATTGTCGTGTTGATGATAAAGCGCCCTGTGATACGCCAAAAGCTCTCTTAATTTTTGTATTCTTTTTTCTTCCTTTATTTTATCCATACAAAATATACATTATACTGTTTTTAATATTTTGTAAAATATAGTCTAATAGTCAACAATTATACCTCTTTGAACCTGTTGCCCTAATTTTGAACTATCACAAGTATTGTAACCAAAAATATTGATTGTTGTTTTGGCTGGTGTACCACTTATATCTCTTACCAAATCAGCTTCAAAACAAGGACCTGGTATCGAAGAAGGTGTATAGTCTATCTCAACTTCATATTTATACATACTAGAACTATATGTACCCTGTATTATTTTATATTTAACTGCACTTAAATTATTATCTCGTCCACAATAAACAGTAGTAGTTGGTGTACCAGAACCATTAGGATCTATGAAAAAACTAGCACCAGCTTTGTCCATCATAAGCATACATTCCAATCCAGTGTCTGCAGCTGACCGTGCACCAAGAGATTCACGAGCTACTCGGGCCAGCCTCATTTCTTTGGAAATTAAATTAATTGTAGCCAACGATACTGCCAAAATAATTGCAATGATTATCATGACATATAAAATCGCAAAGCCACCACTACGCTCGCGCTTCGCGGTGCAAGCCCAACTATTTTTTATGTATTTTAAAAATTTCATATAATTACCAATTAAATAAGCTAGTTTTAATAGTCTTTGATTTTGGATTTCCACCATTGTCTTTCCACTTAACAGTTACATCCACATACATTTCCCCTGGATTTGGAGATGTTAATAAAATTTCACGAGTAAATGTAGTTTGTTTTGTTCCTGACCCAGTACAAACTCCACCACTATCTGATGTACAATATACTGTTTTACCACCACTTGTGAATTGTAAAATATAAGGACAAACACGATTAGCACAAGCAAAAACTTTGTCATAAAGTGGATCAACACTACAAGATTCAACAACGGTCACAGTAGTAGGATTATCAATACAACTACCCAGTGGTGTAATAGCTGTTGTACCATAACTAGAAGTATTTGGATCAATAAATTCACCCCAAGTAAAACCATTATTTAATACACTATCACGATTATTACGCACATATTCTACACCTTCTTGAAGTAAATACTGTGCTGTTATGTTTAAGCCTTGAGAACGAGTGCCAAGAAGTACATTTACAGTAATAGACAAAATTGCGACAAGTACAATCATAAACATTGCAACAGCAATGATTGTTTCAACTAGAGTAAACCCAGTAGTAGAACTTTTTCTCAAAAAAAGTTCACTACCGGGCAAGGCCATTGTAGTTTTTTTGAAAAAATTTGTTTTTTGTTTGTTAATCATATAATTTTTAAAAAATTTTGGTGGATTATAATTTTAAATCTCTTTGGGAAAGAGTTGTTTGAATAAAAAATTCTTGATCTGTCCCAGACGCTTTTGATACACCACGAATAACTACTGTTACCCTGGGTTGCTCGGGATCAGTACCAAAATCTTCCGCATGATAAACATAAAAATATAATTCTTGAATATCTACTCTGTCATCAGTCAAAGATACTGGTGTTCCACTATTTACAGTCCTGGCAATATAGCCAAGATCTGGGTTAGAGCCTACTGCTTTAGTTCCTAAACTATACTTAATTTGAATTGGAGATCCTCCAGATAAATAATAACCATTAAAAGTTAAATTATCTATTCCTGATGGAGAACCATTAACGGGACAACTACTATTTGAAGACCCGCCATTACATGAAAAATCTGTTCCATAAGTAATGGAGCGTGACATGCTTTCTATAGCGAAATTAAGATTATCCATCGAGCGTCTTTGCGCACGCGAAGCCCCAACACTGGCATTTGTTGCCAACAAAAGCCCCATTCCAATAACAATAACAATTGAAAGAATCGTTAGACAAACTAATAGTTCAATGAGAGAGAAGCCTTTTTTATACATAATTTTATTCTATACTAATTGCACCAGTGGAATAAACTACAACGGTTTTTACTCTACCTAATAGTGAACTTAAATGAATTTGAACTTTTTCAATTTGTGTAGGTGGTGGTTGGACTGGACAACCAGCTGTAGGTGTTGCTGTTGCTGAAACTATACAAAAATATGCATCCAGATTTGGACGAAGAAAGCTAATAGATAAAATATCGTTGGTATTACTAAATGGAGTACAAGTGCCACTAATACAAATATCTATACCACTAATAGTGTCATCGGAAGTAATTGAGATTTTTTCTATACATTCTTTCGTAAGAGCAACAGGCGTAAAAGTACCACAAATATCAGCATTTGAACTAGAATCATAAGAATATGCATGATCCCAAGCACTATTTTTAAAATCAGTAAATAAAATATAAGACTTGCTATCAGCACCTTGGGGTATGCCAGGGTTACCTAAATGTTGTAAATATATACCATAACCATTTTGATAAGCTCCAGAAGTTGCATTTACAGCCATAGCCATTGATTGCGCGCGACGAAGGTTAAGGGCTAAATCTTCGGCTATAGTTGCAACTGTTGCATTGCGTTGTTGTTTGACATATTGACCAACTCCCATAACAGCTATAATTACAACAATTGCAATGACAATGATGATTTCAATGAGAGTAAACCCAGTAGTAGAACTTTTTCTCCAAAAAAGTTCACTACCGGGCAGGCCCCTTTTAGTATTTATTTTTTTACTTTTGAGAAAACTTAAATTCATATAATACTATTATACCATACCCAAGACTAAACTAGTAAGAGTAATACCAGTAAGAAATGTAAAATATAAACCAGCGATTAAAAACGGACCAAATGGAACAACGGTTTTACCAGATATAAAATTGCGTGTAAGAATCATTTTTAAAACAAAATATAATGCACCAATCCAAAAACCAAAGATAGTTGCTGAATACCCGCCATTTATACCAAGCATAAAACCAAAGCCAATCATTAATAATATGTCACCAAAGCCAATGAGACGGCCTTTTGAGAGATACCAAATAGCCCAAAATGGTAATGCAACAATAAAACCTGAAACAAAATTAAGAAATGATAAATTATTGGACAAAAATGCAATAACAATTGACCCAACAAATGTAAATACTAAAAAGATTTTCATTAAACTCCATGGTAGTATAAAATGCTTGATATCATATACAGCCATACTAATAAGAAGTGAAAAAATTGTAGCAAAATAAATAAAATATAAAATAATAGTTGTTATGTCTCCCCCACTGATAGCAACTACCCTGTAAAATATGCCAACAAATGCCAAACTTGTGACTATTTCAACTATTGGATATTGTTTTGATATTTTTAATTTACAATACCTGCATCGCCCCATTAAACAAACATATGAAATTACTGGAACTAAATCAAGTGTGGATAAAGTATGTGAACATGTTCCACAACACGAACGGCCTTTAGAAATTCTTTTTGTATGAAGTCTTAAAACTACAACATTTAAAAAACTACCAATTATAAGACCGAGAATCGCAAAGATGATGTAAAGGATTGTTAGCATATTGTTTATTGTATCATAACTATATCTCATTAGCATCACACCTCATCCCCAACCCTTCTCCTTATCAAGAGAAGGGAGTGTGGTTACATAGAAATGTATAAAGTAATAGATATTATATTTAATATAAACTTATAGTATAAAGCTACAACATTCCCCTCGCCACTTTGTGGGGAGGGATAAAGGGTGGGGTGCGTTAATAAGGTAAACTACAAAAAAAACCACCCTTTCGAGTGGTTTTTTTAAAGTTAAAGTTATATTAAATAAATGTACAACCTGTTTGAGTACAAGTAGCATCATTAACATCATCAGCAGCACCATTTGATGCTGTTGCAGTAAATTGCCATGTACCATCACCTGATGCTCCACAACTTACATTACTTATAACAGCGTTTGCAGCTACGAATGTTGATGGGGCACCAATATCACCAACAACAATATCAGCATCATCACATACAGAGATCAAAGATGCTACAAGACCTGTAGTTTCAGCTTTGAAGGCTGCGTTTTTAGCTTTTACACGAGCACCACTAACAGAACCAAGAACAACGGCTGCTAAGATACCAATGATTGCAATAACAACCAAGAGTTCAAAAAGGGTAAAACCTTTTTGGATTTTTTTCATACGTATGAATAAAAAAATTATTAATTAATAAACTTTAATTATATTTTTTGCATGACCACACAAAAT